>JAGODU010000014.1 GCA_017998095.1 Prolixibacteraceae bacterium
TGATAATTGGAAATTCCCAAAGGATACCCTTAACATGAATGAGAGTAAAATTAAGTGGGCTAATACAACCCGAAAGCTATTACCTAAAAAGATTTTCTATACTGCCGATAATATTGATACTCCTTTCCCAATTCTTTCTGATGGTCAAAGGGCTGTCTCTAAAGGGTTCCAGCTTTATAAAAATGAACCGGGTGCACCGCAAAATATGCCTGCTATAATGATAATTGATAAAGATGGTATTCTTCGCTATAAGTATTTAAGTCAGGATACTAAGGACAGACCTACTTACGATTATCTTTTCAAAATAATGGATGTGATTCTTTGATTCAGCTTCATATTCGCAATCTGCTGCTCTAACTATATATTCTATTTTTACTCTATTTTATAATGATATTAAAATGATATCACTAAAATCGTAATAATATACTAAATATCAAAGGAAAATAATAAATATATTTACTGAGGCAATATTTTATTTTTATTGAATAGTAGAATATTCTATGAATGTTAAGACAAGATTGATTTTTAAAATAAAAACACCGGCTATTTGGTGACCAACGATAGTCCAAAAGCCGGTGTTTTTTTAAACAAACCTTTTTGAGAAATTTCAATTTAAATTTCTCTACCCAAAAATCAAAATCTAATGAACCTAACTAAATCTAATCTAACCTAACTAAACTGTAATATGAAAAACAAATCGAAAACTTTATTTTATTAACCTAAACTTGTATTAATAACGCTAAATTATATCCATTAAGTATGAATTGATTTTTTTTTAAGAATTTTTAACAATGGTTAACATTTTGCATTATTGATTATGGTGAATATGCTGTTCTATATCAGACGTATAACAGTTTAATAAATGTTTTAGGTTTCTTAAAAGATTAACTTTTTTTGCTTTTTTAAAAGTGTAAATTACTCCAGGTTATAATTATATTCTGTTTTTTACTAACTGATGGGAATAGCATTTTTTCAACTTTTATACCCGCCACTCATTGCAATAAGTTTTACGGCCACAGGTTTTGCAGTGGGAACCAATCCATACATTATCGAATTGCTGCATTAGCTTATTGATACGCGACAACTTCGTACCAACTTCTTACCAAGTACCTATCAAATACCATAAGAATGATTGCTTATGGTATTTGATAGGTACTTGGTAAGAAGTTGGTACGAATGAAGTATGTATTCAATTATTACAGGAAAAGAATTAAAATTTAAATGAAATACCTCATGAAATTGCAAGACAAACGTTTGCATGATTTTAATTTATTTGGCATATTTTCAGAAATATTTGTCTTGATTTTATTTGATTATTTTATAATAAGCAATAGATCAAGAGAGTAAAATATAAATTGAAACGCATTTTGATTTTACAAGATCATAAAATATTATTTATGATTTTGTCTTCAAAATTTTTTTTAAAAGAAAAAAATAGTATTTTTATTTCATATTCTTATTTTATTTATTCTTAATAATACATATATAGTTGTAAATAAGCATTATAAACATAAGTGCAAACGTTTGAATAATATATTATGACACTAAAGACAGATAATAGATTTGCAGTACATCCGCATGATTTTAAGAAATACGATACTCTGCGTATAAGGAACGAATTTCTTGTTTCAGAAGTGATGATTAATGATCAGATAACTTTAACGTACAGTCAATATGATAGATATATTGTTGGAGGGGCAGTGCCTGCAACAAAAGAATTGAATCTGGATGTTTTTGATTCTTTGAAGGCAGATTACTTTCTTGAAAGGAGAGAAATGGGAATTATTAATGTTGGTGGCAGCGGAAAAGTAAAGACCAGCGATACTATTTATGAACTTGGATACAAGGATGCCCTATACCTTGGAAAAGGAACAAAGGACGTTGTCTTCATATCGGATGATTATACAAATCCTGCTCATTTCTATATTAATTCGGCTCCTGCTCATAAGGAATATCCTTCTAAAATAGTAACGCTTGCTGATGCTAACGTAATCAAGGCCGGCTCTTCTGCTACATCAAATGAAAGACAGATAAATCAGTTGCTGATTAATAAAGTTGTACAAACCTGTCAGCTTCAAATGGGGATGACGGAGCTTAAGGAAGGGAGTGTTTGGAACACAATGCCGGTTCATACTCATGACAGAAGGATGGAAGCTTATTTTTATTTCAATGTACCTAAAGGTCAGGCTGTTTGCCATTTCATGGGGCAACCTGATGAAACTCGTCATATCTGGATGAAAAACGAGCAGGCTGTTCTTTCTCCTGCATGGAGTATTCATAGCGCTGCCGGAACAGCAAATTACACTTTTATTTGGGGTATGGCTGGTGAAAACCTTGATTACGGAGATATGGATGTCTATCAACCTGATGAACTGAAATGAAAACGTCAAAGGAAAATTTGCAGAAGCAGTAAATAAAAACTAAATATTAAGATGATTTCAGAATTATTTGATTTAAAAGGAAAGATAGCCCTTATTACCGGTGGCACTCACGGTATAGGGATGGCAATTGGCAAAGTACTTGGTCAGGCCGGTGCAAAGATTTGTGTTAACGATCTTATGGAAGAAAGGCTTGCTGCATGCAAGGAGGAATATGCCAAAGAAGGAATTGATGTTTTTACCCTTGTTTTCGATGTGACAAACGAGGCGGATGTTGATAAGGGTATAAGTATAATTGAAAAGGAAGTTGGAACAATAGATATTCTTGTTAATAATGCAGGTATTATTAAAAGGATACCTATACTTGATATGCCAATTTCTGATTATAAACAAGTGATTGATGTTGATCTTGTTGCTCCGCTAATTGTATCAAAAAGGGTAGCCCCGAATATGATTAAAAAGAGAAGCGGAAAGATAATCAATATGTGTTCTATGATGAGTGTTTATGGGAGAAATACTGTGTCAGCATACGCCTCAGCAAAGGGTGGGTTAAAACTTCTTACTGCAAGCATGACCTGTGAATGGGCAAAATACAACATTCAGGTTAATGGAATTGGTCCCGGATATATTGCTACTTCGCAAACTGCAGCTATTCGTGAGGGTAATCATCCATTCAATGATTTAGTTATGACCCGTACACCGGCAGGACGTTGGGGACAGCCGGAAGATGTAGGGAATGCAGCATTGTTCCTGGCTTCCAAAGCAAGTGATTTTGTTAACGGTCATGTGCTTTACGTTGACGGAGGAATACTTGCTAATTTTGGATATGTTAAAGGTGAAAATGAGATTCCTGAGTAATATAAGGAATTAAATAAACAAAGTTTTTGACTCGAAAACTATAAAAGCGTATAAGGCATATCTTATGATTCTGCTTATTGAGTATAGAGTGAATTTTCCATAATCGAAACGGATGGCCCCCATTATGAGGCATATAGTTGACCATGGAAGTGGTGTCATGGCAGCAATTATGATCAAAGCGGGGCCAAATTTTTGAACCCAGGGAATATATTTAATAAAGAACTTTCTTTTATAAAGCTTTTCACTGAATCGATTATATAGCAATCGGCCTATGAAGTATGCCAAATGACCTGCAAGTAAAGAAACTAAAGTAAAGAATGCAACATTAAGTATGTAAACTCCTGTGTCTCCAAGATTTAAAGACCAGTACATAAATAATTCGGGAGGAAAGAGACCAAAGAAAACTTCCGATCCAATATAAATAAGGTAAATGATAAGCGGTTTGCTGTAAAATTTCTGAATCCAGAATTCTGGATTGAGATCTATGACTGTCTTTTTAAATATTATGGCAAATACAATGATAATAGCAAGATATAATATTGCCCTGAGAGTGAACTTTAATATAAACCTTGATTTTTCATTCTGCATGCTGGTAAGTTACAACTTTTTCAAGTAATATGTTCTTTCAAGTCTTTTGTCATACCAAACTTCAATAGTATCGCTATCAATTATAATTTTCACAAGATAACCCTTACTGTTTTCAAATAAATATCCTGTATCAGTTTTAATAAGGATGAAAGGGTTATTATAACCGTATTTGAATTTGAATTCAATTTTATCATTTAATCGGGCGATATCAAAATATTTTTTTATACTAATCTTGTTTTCATCTATCTGGCTTATGCGTTTTTTATCAAATCCTGATTTAATAACATATTCATTTTCACTTTCCTTTGTAATTGAAGGAGGCAAGATATTGATTAAGCCATATTTATATGAAATTTTTTCATTTGAAATATCGATAGTATTTGTTGAAGAGAAAAGTCCGCTTTCCTTGATTGTAATCTTATCGTCAAAGAGGGTGATTTTGTCGACTGAATTTCCAAGCAGGCTTTCGCTGATGCGTGATATTTCATTACCTTCCTTGATGACTTTATAAATATTTTTGCCAAAGAGAGTTGGCGTTTCACATACTATCTGATAATTTTTAGTTTCTTCAGTATTAAATAGTTCCGGGATATTAAGAAACAGGTTTTCATTTATATCAAGAAATACTCCTTTACAAATGCGAAATCCCAATGGGTGATAATTTGCATCAGTAGTTACAGTTTCTTTTGTACTATCTGATGTGCTTTTTTCTTCAGTATATGTGTTTCTATAAATATCTTCTCTCATCAATAATAATTCGGTTCCGGGTTTAAGGTTTAACTTATATGGTTCTTCACCGGAATTGTATGATTTTAGGTATTTGTAGTTTGAGTAAAAACATCCTTGAAGCATCAAGAGACATATTATCAGAGATATCTGTATAGTATGATTTAGATTTCTCATAGTTTTGGTTTTATTCAAATATAAAATAAAGTATTAAAAGAGATGAAAAATAAAAAAAGGGACGAAAGTCCCTTTTTATTATGCTTTTGGTTCTTCAGGAATATCGTCATTGTCCTTTTTGAACACTGAGAATATTTTTGAAAATCCTTCCTTAAATGATTCTGTACTTTCAGCGAATGCATCTTTTAATTCATCCCATTTATCTTCAGCTGCATCAACGAGGGCATCGTATTTCGCCTGAAGTTCATCTTTTTTTGCTTCAAGCTTTTCGATTTGTTCTGCATAAGTTTCTTTTAGATCAGCTTCAGCTTCTTCTTTTTTTAATTTAAGTTCATCGATTTTGGCAAAGATGTCGTCGATACTTTGTTTTGCTTTTTCTTTAAATTCTTGTTGTTCCATAATTTTTTTTGAATTTTAATATTTTAGAAATTAAAATAACGTTTTGCATTGTTGTAACTGATGTCTTTGACTATCCCTCCAACTAGATCAAAATCATGGGGAATTTCGCCATTTTCCATGTCATTACCAAACAGATTGCACATTATTCTTCTAAAATATTCATGACGCGGGAAAGAAAGGAAGCTTCTTGAATCAGTAAGCATACCAATAAATTGGCTAATGAGACCTAAGGCAGATAAAGAATTCATTTGAGCTGTCATTCCAAGTTTTTGATCGAGGAACCACCATCCTGAGCCGAACTGTATTTTTCCTGCAACAGGTCCTTCATTGAAGTTGCCAAGCATAGTTGCTATCATTTCATTATCTGCAGGATTGATATTGTAAAGGATAGTCTTAGTAAGTTTTTCTTCGCTGTTTAACTTATTAAGGAATTTAACAAGATTAGCAGCAACTTTAAAGTCACCAATTGAGTCGTAACCTGTATCAGGACCAAGGATGCTGAACATTCTGGTATTATTATTTCTCAATACTCCATAGTGAAATTGTTGAACCCATCCTTTAGCGTGGTCCATTCTTGCAAATTCAAGGAGCATGAAAGATTTGAATTTTTTGAGTTCTTTCTTTTCAAGAGATTTTCCTTTTCGTACCTTCTTGAATATCTTATTGATTTCATCCTGAGTAAAGTCCTCTGCATAAAATTCTTCAAGGCCATGGTCAGATACCCTGCATCCTGTGCTGGCAAAGAAGTCATGTCTTTTTTGAAGAGCAACAAGCAGATCGTCGGGAGTATTAATTTCAATTTCTGCAATAGCGCTAAGTTTATCGATGTATGCATTATAAACTTCCGGATTATCAGCATTCATAGCTTTATCAGGACGCCATGCCGGAAAAGCTTTAAATGGTGTTTCCATAGAAGCAATTTTTAAATGATATTCAAGATTGTCGATAGGGTCGTCGGTAGTGCAGAGAACATCTACTTTCATTTTATTAAGCAGACCATGTACAGAATATTCCGGTGTCTGAAGCAATTTTTCAGTCTTGGCATAAATATCTGCTGCTGTCGAAGGATTTAGTAGGTCATCTATTCCGAAATATCTTTTTAATTCGAGATGAGTCCAGTGATACAAAGGATTACGTAATGTATATGGTACTGTTTCAGCCCATTTTTCAAATTTTTCAAAATCTGAAGCATTCCCTGTTATGAATTTTTCATCGACGCCAAAAGCTCTCATTGCTCTCCATTTATAATGGTCTCCTTTGAGCCATATTTGAGTTGGATTTTTAAAGTTGATATTATCAGCAATTTCCTGAGGGGGGAGATGATTATGGTAATCAATGATAGGCATTTCTGCTGCATAATCGTGATATAAACGTTCAGCTGCCTTTGAGTTCAGCATGAAGTTGTCGTCCATGAATTTTTTCATATAATAATGTTTTATTTTTAATTTTCGAATGAAACATACTCTCCTGATTACATTACACTTATTTTCAACGCTGTGAAATCTCTAATAATTTCAGTCAAGATTGTTTCTTATTAGTTTATTTTATTTTAACACACACAAACCTATTAAATATTTTTCTTTATAGAAGTTTCTCTAATAATCAATTTTGGTTTAAGAACGATTTTTCTTGGTATAAACTCATCAGAATTAGAGTTTAACTGTTCCAGGAGGAGGTTAGCAGCAGCTTTCCCCATTTCCTCGCTGTATTGTTCAACGGTTGTCAGTTTTGGGTGTATAAGTTCTGCAAAAGGTTCATTGGAATAACCTGTAACTGCAATATCTTCAGGTACTTTAACTCCGTTATCTTGACAAGCCTGGAGAACTCCCATTGCCATATAGTCAGAAGTTGCAAATACTACCTCTGGGATATTTTTATTATCTATCAGCTCTTTCATATAATTATAAGCTACCTGCAATACAGGTGTAGCTTCAAAGCATTTCATTTTATTTAAATCGATGTTATTTTCTTCGAGAGCTTTTTTGTAGCCGTTAAAACGGTTTCTGTAAATGCTTGAAGTTCTGGGTCCTCCCATCCATAAGAAGTCTTTGTATCCTTGTTCTATAAGGTGAATTGCAGTTTCATAAGAACCAGCTTCATCGTCATTTTCAACTTTATTTACATTCATCTTATTTGAAACTCTGTCAAACATTACAATTGGGATGTGAGCGTTGATTGCTTTATGTAAATGTTTAACTTCATGTGTTTCAACTGAAATTGAAATGAGAATTCCACCAACTCGATTTGCAATAAGAGTTTCCACGTTTTCAATTTCCTTTTCATATCTTTCTTCCGACTGGCAAATAATAAGAGTATACCCTGCAGGATTAAGAATACTTTCCACTCCGGTAATTACGTTAGAGAAGAAGTGACGATTAATCCTGGGAACAATCATGCCGATAGTATTTGCTTTTCCTTTTCGGAGGTTTGACGCAATAGTGTTAGGACGATATTGAAGTTCCCGGGCAGTGTCCCATACTAATTGTTTGGTTTGACTGCTTATTTTAGGGTGGTCGTTCAGAGCCCTTGAGACAGTAGAAGCCGTAATATTCAAGGCTTTTGCTATATCTTGAATTGTAGCTTGTTTCTTTGACATCTATATTGAAATGTAAAATAAGTTTTCGGTTCAAATATATAAAAAAAATAATGCAAACGTTTGCATTGTATCACTCTTTTTTTAATTTTGTGATAAAATTCTGAAAATAGTTATGAAGAAAGTTGTTACGTTCGGAGAGATAATGTTGCGATTGGCAACTCCCGGTTTTTTAAGGTTTGATCAGACTGATCAGTTCTCAGCTACGTTTGGAGGTGGCGAAGCTAATGTTGCGGTTTCGCTTGCAAACTATGGTATTGAAGTTGATTTTGTTAGTCGTCTTCCGAAGAATGATATAGGATTGGCATGCATGAAAGACCTAAGGAAATATGGAGTTGGGGTAAGCAATATAATTTGGGGAGGAGAAAGGTTGGGTATATATTATCTTGAAACCGGTGCTGTTAATCGCGGTAGTAAGGTGATTTATGATAGGGCTCATTCCTCTGTTTCTGAAATAAAAATTGGGATGATTGACTGGGATGAGGTTTTTGAAGGTGCAACATGGTTTCATTGGACAGGAATAACTCCGGCAATTTCACAAGGTGCGGCTGATGTTTGTCTTGAAGCTTGTAAAAAGGCAAATGAAAAAGGAATTACAGTTTCATGTGATTTGAATTACAGAAAAAATCTTTGGAAATATGGTAAAAGTGCAAAGGAAGTAATGCCTGAACTGGTTGCATGTTGTGACATAATCCTTGGAAATGAAGAAGATGCAGAGAAAGTATTGGGCATAAAACCCGAAGGTGTTGATATAACAGGAGGTCATGTTGAAGGTAAAGCTTATGAATCTGTATCAAGGCAAATAATGACTGATTTTCCACGTTGCAAGAAAGTTATTACAACTTTGAGGGGGTCGGTGAATGCTAACAATAACAGCTGGACAGGTGTTTTATGGAACGGTAGGTCTTTATTTGACGCACCTACTTATCAGATAACACATATTGTTGACCGGGTAGGAGGAGGAGATTCATTCATGGGCGGCTTGATTTATGGGTTGATTACATGGCCTGAAGATGATAAGAAAGCCCTCGGATTTGCAGTAGCAGCTTCAGCTCTTAAGCACACTATTTATGGTGATTACAACAGAGTATCGGTCGATGAAGTTGAAAAGCTTATGGAAGGAGATGCTACAGGAAGGGTAGCCCGTTAATTTAAAAAAAGCAAAATAAAAAAAGCAAGATGGCAAAATATTCCAGAATAGAAGTTTTTCTGAAAATGAAAGAAACAGGCATGGTTCCCTTGTTTTATAATCCTGATGCCGAAGTGTGTAAAAAAATGGCAAAGGCTTGTTACGATGGTGGTGCCAGGGCGTTTGAATTTACCAATAGGGGTGAGTTTGCTCAGGAAGTATTTAAGGAATTATCTTTATTTGCTAAAGCCGAACTACCGGGAATGGCAGTAGGTGTAGGATCTATTGTTGATGCCGGAACTACTTCAATGTATATTCAGCTTGGAGCTGACTTTATAGTATCTCCAATCATGAATCCCGAAATGGCAAAGGTTTGCAACCGAAGGAAAATATTATGGTCGCCTGGTTGTGGCACTTTATCAGAAATAAATCAGGCAGAAGAGTTGGGTTGTGAGCTTGTAAAGATATTCCCTGCTGAACAAATTGGTGGACCTGCTTTTGTTGCATCAATCAAGGCGCCTTGTCCATGGACTGATATAATGCCATCGGGAGGAGTGACACCTGAATATGATAATATTAAAGCATGGTTTAAGGCAGGAGCAACTTGTGTTGGCATGGGATCTCAGCTAATGAAAAAGAGTTATTATACTGATAACAAATATGATGAGCTGGCAGTTAAAGTTAAAGAGACAATAGAACTTATACAAAAAATAAAATCTGAATTATGATAACAACAAATGAACTATTAGGTCTTGAAGGTAAATCGGCTGTAATAACCGGTGCCGGGGGTGTTATATGCAGTAAAATTGCAGAAGGTCTTTGCAGCGTAGGTATGAATGTTTTTCTTCTTGATTTGAATGAAGAAGCTGCTAAGGCTGTAGCAGGAGAATTAAAAACGAAATATCCGGAACAAACAATAGTAGGATTAAAATCTAATGTTCTTGACAAAGAATCTCTTGAAAGCGTCAAAGTTGAAATTTTAAAACATGTCGATGCAATCGATTACATCATAAATGGAGCAGGAGGTAATTCCCCAAAAGCAACAACCCAGGCAGAGCAAATAATAAAGGGTGAAACAGATGAAATGACGGATTTTTTCAGCTTACAGATGGATGGTTTTGATCATGTATTCAACCTTAATTTTAAAGGTACATTATTACCTACAATGGTTTTTGCTAAAGAAATGATATCAAGAGGGTCAGGTGGAGTGTTGAATATATCATCTATGAATGCTTTCAGACCTTTAACAAAGATTCCGGCATATTCAGCAGCGAAATCTTCAATAAATAATTTCACGGAATGGCTTTCTGTCCATTTTGCAAAGACAGGTGTAAGGGTAAACGCTATAGCTCCGGGATTCTTTCTTACTAATCAGAATAGGTTCCTCATGATTGATGAAAAAACAGGTGATCTTTCGCCAAGGGGAAACAAGATTATAAATAATACTCCAATGGGAAGATTTGGCGAGATTGATGAGCTTATAGGAACTACGATTTATCTTTTATCAGATATGTCAAAGTTTGTTACAGGAATAGTCATTCCGATTGACGGTGGCTTTAGCGCATTCAGCGGAGTATAATAATAATCAAACTAATTATTTTAAAATTTATATGATATGAGCATTCAACTTAAAAAAGAATATACATTTTCATTACTTGTTCCAACTAGTATGGGAGTCAGAATAACGCCTGTAAACGGTCAGCCCGTTCACAGCAGTGATACATTCAAGATGCAGGCAACAAGTGCAGAAACCAATGTGGCAAGTATACCTTCATTTTTAGGCTTGCCGGTCAAAGTGCTTACCACCTTTGTAAAAGGAAGCCCGGTTGCACAATTTATAAAGAGCAATCTTTTAAGCAGGAATATGGTTTTTGAAGGACCGGAAGTAGATCAGGGAGGACCGTGGGGATATCGTCATCAGTTTAATATTGCTGATAGTGGTTATGGCTCAAGGGGGCCAAGAGTTCAGAACGATCGGGCTGGCGAAGTTGGCAGGACATTAAATGTAAAAGATTTTGATCTTGAAAAAATATTCGGTAAAGAAGGCGTACAGATTGTTCATTTATCGGGACTTATTGGGGCACTTTCGCCAGAAACGAGCAAGTTCTGTCTGGAAATAGCCAGAGCAGCTAAGAAACATGGAACCAGAATAGCCTTTGATCTTAATTTCAGGGCATCCTTTTGGAAGGGACGTGAAAAAGAGTTGCATGACATATTTACTGAGATAGCCTCATTGTCAGATATTCTTGTCGGGAATGAAGAGGATTTCCAGTTATGTCTTGGAATTGAAGGTCCGGAAGCTGGTGGTAAAGGATTGAACGATAAGATTGACAGCTTTAAGGAAATGATAGGCAGAGTTAAAAAGGCATTTCCAAATGCAACGGTTTTTGCAACAACATTACGTCAGGTTATCAGTACGAATGAACATTTATGGGGTGCGATTATGCTTGAGAACGACAACTGGCATGTAATTGAACCAAGGCAAATTACTGTACTTGATCGTATTGGTGGTGGCGATGGATTTGTTGGCGGATTACTCTATGGAATATTAAAATGCTGGGAACCTGAAAAGTGGGTACAGTTTGGATGGGCAACTGGAGCTTTGGCAACGACTTTTCTAACAGATTATGCACAACCGGCAGATGAGGAAATGGTTTGGAGTATCTGGCAAGGAAATGCAAGAGTAAAGAGGTAAACAATATATCAAGTGATATGAATTATATCAACCTAATAAATAACTTAGTTTAGTTCTTTAAAATATATCAATAATTTGATAAATTACACAAAATATATAAATACCAAATTAATAATGTTGTGGTTATATATGTAAAATAAAAAACTAAGGATATGAAATTAAGAACTTTATTTGGGGTTTTACTTGTCTCTTTAATCTTCAGTTCTTGTAAGATGGGAGGAGATGTGAAGATTGGGTTTCTGATTCATTCACTGGCGAACAGCAGGTGGCAGGGAGATTTAAAGTATTTGAAGGAAAAAGCTGGAGCAAACGGGGTTGAAATTATCGTTAAAGAAGCAAATAACGATGAAGATATCCAGTTGAAACAGGCAGAAGAGCTTATCAAAGACGGAGTAGATGTTTTAATTGTTGTTGCAGCTAACCAAAATACAGCAGCAGCTATTGTAAGGGAAGCAAATGACAAAGGTGTTCCGGTCATTTCGTATGACAGACTTATTAGAAATGCAGAGTTGAGTTGTTATCTGTCGTTTAACTATGAAGACGTGGGCAAGCAAATGATTGAATACGCAGTATCGAAGAAGCCGGAAGGTAATTATATCTTTCTTTGGGGAGATGCTTCTGATGCAAATGCACGTTTTATTAGTAAGGGACACCTTGAGGCTATTAAACCATACCTTGACAATGGTAAGATTAATGTTATCAGCAGGCAGTATATTGATGATTATTCATCACCGGCAACAGTAAATGCAATAAGTGAGATTTATAACTTCACGAGTAAACCTATTGATGCTGTTATTTGTGGAAGTGGAACAATGGCTGAAGCAGTGGTTGATTTCTTTAAAAAGGAAGAGTACCCTTCTCATATTATAATAACCGGACAAGATTTAACTGCAAAATCTCGTTTACTAATAAAAGAAGGAAAACTCGATATGACTGTACATAAATCCGTAAAAGACCTTGCATACAGTGCAATAGATGTTGCATTAGACCTTGCCAAAGATGGACGTTTGAAAAAAGGCAGGGATTATAAATATGTAAATAATGGACGAAAAGATATTCCTTCTATACTATTACCTGCTACAACTGTTTCGATTCAGAACCTTGACAAATTTGTAAATGCAGATTAAAAAATAATTTCATAAACTATTTATAATGATATATTTTGAAAAAGGATCGGCAGATTCCATATTAAAAGATGAAGATTTAAAAGCTGGCTTATTTAAAGCACTGGATAATCTTGGAAACAAGAAAAAAGTAATGGCAATTCCCCCTGATTATACCAGGTTGCCATCAAAAGCAGGCATACTTACTTCTTATGTATTTGAATATTATAAAAGCAATCTTAAAGATATACTTCCAGCCTTAGGAACACATACAGCGATGACAAACAGTCAGATAGAACATATGTTTCCTGGTGTAGATAAAAATTTGTTCAGGGTACACGACTGGCGAAATGATGTTGTAACTATTGGGGAAGTTCCGGGTTCTTATGTGCAAGAAGTTTCTGGGGGTAAGGTTAATTTCAATTGGCCGGCACAAGTGAACAAGCTTCTTGCAGAAGGTGGACACGATCTTATTCTTTCATTGGGACAAGTCGTTCCTCATGAAGTAGTTGGAATGGCTAATTACAACAAAAATATCTTTGTTGGAACTGGTGGTTCAGAAGGTATAAATAAAAGTCATTTCATTGGGGCAGCCTATGGGATGGAAAAAATGATGGGAAGAGCTGATACTCCTGTGAGGAAGGTTTTCAACTATGCATCTGAAAAGTTTGCTTCAAATCTGCCGATTGTATATGTGCAAACTGTAGTCGGAGTTGATAAAAACGGTTCTCTTGTAACAAGAGGGTTATTCATAGGAGATGATTTTGAAGTTTTTCAAAAAGCGGCGGAACTTTCGATGAAAGTGAACTTTGATATGGTTGAAAAACCGCTTGAGAAAGTTGTTGTATGGCTTGATCCTACTGAATTTAAAAGTACATGGCTTGGAAATAAAAGTATATATAGAACCAGAATGGCAATGGCAGATGGGGGAGAACTAATTGTATTGGCTCCTGCATTAAAAGAATTTGGTGAGGACAAGATTATTGACGGATTAATTAGAAAATACGGTTATAAAGGAACTCCATACACTTTGAAGATGGTTGAAAAAAATGATGACCTGAAACAAAATCTGGGAGCTGCAGCTCATTTGATTCACGGATCATCGGAAGGAAGGTTCAGTGTAACATATTGCCCTGGTAAGAATCCTGAAAACCTTACAAGAGAAGATATTGAAAGTGTAGGTTTTATATTTGGAGATTTAGATGAAATGTGTTTGAAGTACAATCCTGAATCATTGAAAAATGGATTCAACATACTTGAAAATGGAGAGGAGATATTTTACATATCAAATCCAGCATTAGGGTTATGGGCATATAAAGACAGGTTTACAGATTGATAATCTAAAATAAAAGAAATAAATAAAACAAAATACTATGGCAAAAAAAGCAGATATTGGATTAATCGGATTAGCTGTAATGGGTGAAAATCTGGTTCTTAATATGGAAAGTAAAGGATTCACAGTTGCGGTATTTAACCGTACTGTTGAGAAAGTAGATAATTTTATCAATGGCAGGGGAGCAGGTAAGAAGTTTATAGGAGCCCATTCGATTGCCGAGTTTTGTGCATCTCTTGAAAGACCAAGAAAAGTTATGATGCTGGTAAAAGCAGGTCAGGCGGTAGATGACTTTATCGAATTACTTTTACCTTATCTCGAATCGGGAGACATAATTATTGACGGAGGTAATTCACATTTTCCAGATACAATCAGGAGAACAAAGTATGTTGAAAGCAAAGGGCTATTATATATTGGAACCGGAGTTTCCGGCGGTGAGGAAGGCGCATTATTAGGACCTTCAATGATGCCTGGTGGTTCACCTGCTGCATGGCCTCATGTTAAAAACATTTTCCAGGCAGTAGCAGCAAAGGTAGAAGATGGTTCACCCTGTTGTGACTGGGTTGGAGAAGATGGAGCAGGTCATTTTGTGAAGATGGTTCACAATGGGATTGAATATGGTGATATGCAAATCATAACAGAAGCCTATCATTTGATGAAAGATATTCTTGGAATGACTGCTGATGAAATGCATCTAGCTTTCAAAAAATACAATGAAGAAGAATTGGGGTCGTACCTGATTGAGATAACAAGAGATATATTGGCTTATAAAGATGAAGACGGTTCAGCTTTGGTTGAAAAGATTCTTGATACTGCCGGACAAAAGGGTACAGGAAAATGGACAGGAATTTCAGCACTTGATTTGGGTATACCACTCACATTGATAGGAGAATCTGTGTTTGCACGTTGTCTCTCAGCACAGAAAGATTTAAGGGTCATGGCTTCAAAGGAAATATCAGGTCCAATGCCTGAATTCAAGGGAGACAGGAATCAATTTATTGAAGATATTAAGATGGCTCTTTACGGTGCAAAGATTATATCTTATGCTCAGGGATATAACTTAATGATGGAAGCTGCAAAAGAATATGGATGGAATTTGAATTACGGGGGTATTGCTTTAATGTGGAGGGGAGGATGTATCATCCGTTCAGTTTTCCTTGGTGATATTAAAAAGGCATTTGATAATAACCCTGCTTTACCGAACTTATTGTTAGATCCATTCTTCAAAGAAACAATAGAAAAAGCTCAGGCAGGATGGAGAAGAGTATGTGCAACAGCATTATCTAATGGTATACCTGTACCGGCCTTAACATCAGCTTTATGCTATTTTGATGGATTTAGAAGTGAAAGGCTACCTGCTAATCTTTTACAGGCTCAGCGTGACTACTTTGGAGCACATACTTATGAAAGAATTGATAAACCAAGGGGCGAATTCTTCCATACAAATTGGACAGGTCGTGGAGGAGATACCGCATCAACAACTTACACAGTATAGTAAACCTTAGAAACATGACAAACTATAAAACCGATCAGGGTAATGGTAAAATGACTAACTACAGATGGGTTATCTGTGTTATGTTGTTTTTTGGTGTTGCAATAAATTATATGGATCGTCAGGTACTTTCTCTGACTTGGAAGGACTTTATTGCTCCGGAGTTTCATTGGACAAACAGTCATTATGGTACGATAACATCTCTTTTTTCAATTTTTTATGCATTAAGTATGCTTTTTGCCGGCAGGTTTATTGACTGGCTGGATACAAAAAAAGGATTTCTGATAGCAATTGGTGTTTGGTCACTTGGTGCATGTCTTCATGCATTTTGTGGTATTGCTACATCAGGAATACTTACCGGAGAATGGTTTGTAGGATTTGAAAAAGCTAAAGAATTAATTGCTTCAGTTGACAATATAGGTAAAGTTATTAATGTAAGCGTTGCCTTATTTGTATTTGCCCGGTTTGTTCTAGCACTTGGAGAATCAGGAAACTTCCCTGCATCGATTAAGGCTACAGCTGAATATTTTCCTAAAAAGGACAGGGCATTTTCAACTAGTATCTTTAATTCAGGTGCAACTATAGGCGCTTTGATTGCTCCTCTTACAATACCGGTAATAGCTCATTACTACGGATGGGAGATGTCGTTTATTATTATTGGTGCCCTAGGTTTTATCTGGATGGGTTTTTGGGTGTTTGTTTATAAAAAACCATATGCAAATCCTAAGGTTAATAAGGCAGAATTGGATTATATACATCAGGATAATGATCATCACACTGTTGATGAAAACGGAACAGTAAAACGTAAACTTACCTTCTTTGAATGTTTTAAATACAAACAAACGTGGGCGTTTGCTTTTGGGAAATTCATGACTGACGGAGTTTGGTGGTTTTACTTATTCTGGACACCGGCTTATTTAAGTTCAGTATATGGCTTGGCTTCAGATAACAATACTGCAAAACTATTAATTTTTGTTCTTTATGCAATAACAATGTTGTCTATTGTAGGAGGATGGCTTCCAACTTATTTTGTAGATAAGAAAGGTATGAACCCTTATGCCGGGAGGATGAAATCAATGTTGATATTTGCTTTCTTGCCTTTGTTAGCTCTTCTTGCTCAGCCATTAGGGAACTATTCATATTGGTTTCCGATTATTATAATAGGAATTGCAGGAGCTGCCCATCAGGCATGGTCAGCAAATATATTTTCTACAATTGGAGATATGTTTCCACGAACAGCCATAGCTACAGTTACGGGCATTGGAGGTATGGCAGGAGGAATAGGATCATATATCATTAACAAAGGTTCAGGTAAGCTATTTGATTATGCTGAAATTACGCAAATGAAGTTTATGGGTTTTGAAGGTATAAAATCAGGATATTTCATTATTTTTTCAATCTGTGCCGTAGCGTATCTGATAGGATGGATAGTTATGAAATCACTGGTTCCTAAATATAAACCCATAGTAGTGGAATAAATAATAATGAAATGAGAAAAATAAGTAAATATTCATTTGGCATTGGTGATCGTTTTGGTCACCAGGGCAAGGCTCAGTTAAAAGCATTTATAGCAGCAAAAGAACAACTTGGAATTGAATTTACTCCGGTTTGGAATAAATCATTCCGTGAACATTCAATAATTGGGACTCATCCTTCAGAAGTAAGGAAAGAAGCTGATGAAGCAGTAAATGTCCTTGGATGGAAGGGAGATTACTATGTAGATGCTGATCATATTAATTTTAAAAATGTAGATTCTTTCATAGATGCATCTGATTTTTTTACTATTGATGTAGCTGATTTCATTGGAAAGGGAGCATCCGAAGAAAAGATAAATGAGTTTGTAGAAAACCATAAAAGTTTTCTTGGTAAATTCAATATTCCCGGAATTACTGATTCTTTCATTATTGAAGAGGATTATTTAAAGAAATTTGCAGCTAATTATCTGAATGCAATAGAAGAAGCATCAAAGGTATTTAGATTTCTTAACGAAAAAAAAGGTGAAGGCAACTTTGTTCCTGAAGTATCATGTGATGAGACAGACACGCCGCAATCGCCTCTTGATATGTTTTTCATTTTGAAATTGCTCTCAGATTATAAGGTGCCAGCACAAACAATAGCACCAAGATTCTCGGGAAGATTCAACAAAGGAGTTGATTACGTAGGAAATCTTGTACTTTTTGAAAAGGAGTTTGAACAGGATCTGTTAGTTATCGACTATGCAGTAAAACAATTTGGATTGCCTGACAATCTGAAGCTTAGTGTGCATTCAGGAAGTGATAAATTTTCTATATATCCGATAATTGGGAAACTGATCAAGAAGCACGATAAAGGTATTCATATAAAAACAGCTGGGACAACCTGGCTCGAAGAGATAGCCGGACTTGCTATATCCGGAGGAGAAGGTCTTTCTCTTGCTAAAGAAGTATATACTTCTGCTTACGAAAAGATGGATGAACTTTGTGCTCCCTATGCATCAGTTATTGATATAAAATTGGAAAGGTTACCAAAACCGGAGGTTGTACAGACTTGGACAGCAGAGCAATTTGGCAATGCAATTGTGCATAACCAAAATTGCAGCGAATATAATCCGGATTTAAGGCAATTAATACACGTAGGTTATAAGATTGCAGCAAAAAAAGGTGAAGTTTATTATTGTGCATTAGAGAAGTTCGAACCTAATATTGAAAAACAAGTTTTTGAGAATATTTTCAACAGGCATATGATGCTTTTAAAGTAAAAAGATTTAATTTTAAAATTAAATGCTGCCCTTTTATTTAAAAGTGCAGCATTTTTGTTTTTATATTAAGCGAATTATAAAAATCTTTGATAATTTCATGGATTGTTTTTAACTTTCCAATCAATAAATTATTACTATGACAGTCAAAAACAGTGATACAGGAGAAAGCACTGAAGGGAAAGGTAAAGTGAAACCTTGCGAAGAAAAAATTGACCAGTTGAAACTTGAAATTGAGAATCTCAAAAAAGAAGTCGCAAAGGCCAAAATGTTTTCTCTTGCTGTTTTATCAAATTTAAGTCATGAGATCAGAACTCCTCTTAACGGGATTATGGGATTCACGGAAATAATAGCAGATCCTTCGATTTCAAATCAAGAGAGAAATTATTATTCGGATATTATTACTGAGAGTAGCAATATGTTACTTTCCATAATAACTGATGTCTTAGATATTTCAAAAATAGATTCCGGAACATATAGAGTATATCCAATACAATTTGATCTTAATGATCTTATGTTTCAGATATATATTAATTTCAAGCCTCATGCTGAAAAAAAAGAATTACAGTTATTTCTTGAGAATGTAATAAGTACTCCTTTTAGGATAGAATCTGATCCTGCAATAATTGAAAAAATTCTAAAGAAACTTATAGATAATGCATTAAAATTTACCAAACAGGGATATGTAAAATTTTATTATCGGGAAGAGAAGAATAAGATAGTTTTTTATGTTGAGGATACTGGAATTGGAATAAGAGAAGAAATAAGGGAATCTATCTTTAAAAAATTTACTACGCAACCTGTTTCTCAATCACGGCATTTGGGAGGTACTGGTATAGACCTTTCTTTATGTTTTGGTTTAGTAAAATTGCTTGGGGGTGACATAAAACTAAGTTCAAAATGTGGTATTGGGTCTGTTTTTAGCTTCTCTATTTCAAATATCAAATAAAAAACCACTTTTTCATATTTTGTATAGGATCAATTAATCCAATTTCTAAGTAAAAGTTTAAATTTGCTTTTGAAATAAATGGAAGATCAGTTATGAAAGATCGTAACTTTAATTACTGTAAAACGCTTACAGAGTACAGACGGGAAAAGACACTTGAAGTAAATATCGAAGGAGTACCACTCGGTGGTTCTAACCCTATACGTATTCAATCAATGACAGATACAGATACTATGGATACTGATGCTACAGTTGAGCAGTTTATTAGAATTGTTAAAGCCGGAGCAGATTATGTAAGGATAGCTGTTAAAACATCTAAGGATGCTGAAAATCTAAAGGAAATTAAAGAAAAAGTTCGGGAAAGAGGTTATAAGACACCTATAATAGCTGATGTTCATTTTTCACCAAAAATAGCAGAAATTGCAGCCAGATATGTTTCAAAAGTTAGAATCAACCCTGGTAATTTTTATGATAAAAGAGCCCAGTTTGAAAGGATTATATATACAGATGAAGATTACAGACTGGAGTTGAATAATCTTGAAGAAGCTTTGGTGCCTTTCATTCAAACTTGTAAAGAATATGGAACAACAATTAGAATAGGGGCAAACCAAGGTTCTCTTTCTGACAGAATAATGAGTCGTTATGGAGATACACCTGCAGGTATAGTAGAATCTGTAATGGAATTTTTACGCATTTGTCGTAAGTATGAGTTTCATGATATCGTAATATCAATTAAATCATGGAATACTCGTACAATGGTGTATACTGTCAGACTGATGAATTACAAGATGCGTCTTGAAGATATGAATTATCCGTTCCATATAGGTGTAACAGAAGCAGGTGAAGGTGAAGATGGCAGAATACGTTCTGCTGTTGGAATAGGAACATTACTTATTGATGGGATAGGTGATACTATAAGAGTTTCATTGACTGAAAAACCTGAAAATGAAATACCATTCGCGAAGAGACTGGTTGAGATAGTTACTAACAGGAAAGGGCACGAAATAATTGATGCACCTGGATTTGCACAAATTAATCCTTTTGAATTTGAAAGAAGATATGGCAGACCGGTCAGGAAGATTGGAAACAGAAGGCCTCCGGTTGTTATTGCATCTCTTAACGGAAATGAAATAATGGAAGTGTCTAATTTAAACGGTAAACTAGAACCCGATTATTATTACGATGGCCGATACGTTATTAATAGGTTGAATAAGCGATTCCCAATTTTATCCCTGGAGGATTATCTATATAATGACATATATCAAAGTACTCATAGATTTATACGAACTACAAGAAAGGAATTTATAGCGTTCAGAGAAAATAATCCTGAAATAGTACAGAAACTTAAAGCAGAAAGGAAAGCTGTTATAATGCTGGAATCAGATAATGCCAACAGATACGCTGATATGCGAGCATTCTTTATGATTATGGAATCAATTATATGCAGGTTATCTGTTATTCTTTGTGGTACTTATAGCGAAAGCAGGCTTAAGGATCTTCAGCTAAAGGCTGCCACTGATTTAGGTGGTCTTTTTATCGATGGTTACGGTGATGGCATATTACTTGAAAACGAAAATGATGATATATTTTATTCTGATCTTAAGAATACAAGTTTCGCAATACTGCAGGCAACAAGGATGAGAATTACTAAATCTGAGTTTATTTCTTGTCCAGGATGTGGAAGAACTCAGTTTGATTTACATAAGACAACACTTGAAGTTAAGAGTCATTTCTCACATCTTAAACATCTTAAGATAGGTATTATGGGTTGTGTGGTTAACGGTCCCGGGGAAATGGGAGATGCTGATTACGGTTTTGTTGGAGCAGGCAATGGAAAGATTAACTTGTACAAGGGGCAGAAAGTAATTAAAAGGCATATACCGCATGAAGAAGCAGTATTTGAACTTGAAAAGATAATCAGAGAAAATAACGACTGGGTAGAAAACTAAGTATGTTATTTAACAATACCTTTTTATGAATATTCCTGGTTATACCAATTTATAAAATTTATTATTCCTTCATTAAAATTATAATTGGGTTTATAATTTAGTAAAGCTCTGGCTTTTGTTATATCAGCATATGTAATATCAACATCACCCGGTTGTAAAGGTTCCTTAATAATGTCGGGGTTTTTTTTCATTATTCTGTATACAGTATTAATCATTTCCTTTAGAAAAATAGGTTTATTGTTCCCAAGGTTTATGATTTCATATACTTTTTCATTTTTTGAAATGTATCTGATTGAACCCAATATACCTCTAATAATATCATTAATGTAAGTATAATCTCTGGCAGTATTTCCTTCTCCATACATTGTAACTGGTTTTCCTTTCTTTATTTGACTTACAAATTTGTGTATTGCAAGATCTGGACGCTGCCGAGGACCGAATACAGTAAAGAAGCGAAGATTTATAACATTTATTTTAAAGTTATAAAAGTAAGTATACGTTAACAGTTCACATGCTTTTTTAGTTGCTGCATAAGGTGAAATAGGATTTGAAACATCCATTTTCTCGGAGAAAGGAATTTCTTTAATGTTTCCATATACAGAAGAAGAAGAAGCAAAAATAAGCTTATTTATATTGCGGGTTCTCATTTCTTCAAGTAAGTTTTGAGTAGCAACAATGTTTGCCTCGATAAATCCTACGGGATCATCAAATGATGGTCTGACGCCTGCCTTGCCTGCAAGATGAATAACAAGGTAAATATCATCAGGGAAAAGGCTATTTAGAATCGCCTTTTTTGAAAGGTCTGCTCTAATAAAGGTGAAATTTGGGTTATTTTCAAAAACTGACAGGTTTTTCTTTTTTATGTTTATATCATAAAAAGGATCGAAATTGTCTATACCTACTACTTCCACTCCTTTATCAAGAAGTATTTCAGTAAGGTGAGAACCAATAAAACCTGCACAACCGGTAACCAAAATCTTTGCCATATTTTCAATTTAAGGTTTTGCAAAATACTAAATTCAAATAACAATTTCATTGCATGAGCTATAGATTTGTAATTTGCTACTTTAAATAGGGTTTATAATAGTTGGGTTGTTGTTATTATAATTGACTATTAAGTTTCTTGTATACATTATTAATCCTCCCAAATTGCTTAAGAATAAAACAGGATCAAAACGCAAAATAGCATAAATAATAGTTAGTAATGCACCAAAAAAACTTATAATCCAGAAACCCGGTATTAGTATGGATGCTTTATTTTTTTCTGCAATAATCCATTGATATATAAATCTGAATGTGAAAATTATTTGTGCTGTAATACCAAAAATCATTAGTTGAGTTGGCATATTTTTTTTGGAAATTAAATTCAGGGAATTGAAATCAGGAGATATTAATAGTATCAGAATAAAAGCAGGAGGAATGAATGGAATTAGATACCTGAAATATGCAGGAATTTTTCTCCAGGATTTACCAATCTGAAGATTTCTTATGTATATATAAAATGTAATTAATTGACCAATAATGATAGCAGGATCATTTCTCAATATTCCGTATGTCATCATAATTATTGATGCAATCAGACTTATTTGCCAAAATATTACCGGAGAAATAATTTTTTTTGCCTTTTCAGTCTTGATCCATTGAATAAAAGATCTGGCAAAAAATAATAATTGAGCGATAAAGCCAATAGAAAAGATTATTAAATCAGTATATGATAAATTCATACAATTGTTGGACAAAAAACAAGAGCCTCATTTATGAAGCTCTTGTTTAATATGTTATGCAATATTTGTAAAAACCTGTTGAACATCTTCATCTTCTTCAATCTTATCAATTAGTTTTTCAACTTCCTCCAGTTGTTCTTCAGTTAATTCAATCGGGGCAGTAGGAATATATTGTAGATTAGCCTTCGTAATTTCAATTTTTGCATCTTCGAAAGCTTTTGTTAAAGATCCGAAGTTAGTGAAATCGGCATACGCATAGAAAGTACCGTCATCACTGGTAAGTTCTTCCAGTCCGGCATCTATTAGTTCCATTTCAAGTTCTTCTTTATCTTTACCTGTTGGCATTTCAAATTGAATGACAGCTTTTCTGGAGAACATATTAACCATTGAGCCGGAAGGAGCCAGTCCTGCACCCCATTTGTTAAATATCCATTTCATGTTGGCAACAGTTCTGGTGTGATTGTCAGTCATACATTCAACCAGAATCATTACTCCAAAAGGACCTTTGCCTTCATATAATTCTTCTAAATAGCTTTCAGCATCTTTGCCTGATGCACGCTTAATTGCAGCATCTATATTTGCTTTGGGCATATTTTGAGCTTTAGCGTTTTGAATTGCTGTACGTAAAGCAGCATTCATTTCCGGATCAGGAACTCCCGCTTTGGCTGCTACAGTTATTGCTTTTCCTAGTTTAGGAAAAATACGTGACATTTTGTCCCAACGTTTTTCTTTGGCCGCTCTGCGGTATTCAAATGCTCTTCCCATGATGTTAAAATTAATTAGGCTACGAAAATAGGAAATCCATCTTTTTTAATAAACTATCATTGGAAAAAAATGATGATAAATTTGAAAAAATGTTGATTTATAAATGAATATTACCTTATTAATAATAATGATGTCAGCTGATTGCTCATATTTTGCGATTAAAAAAATCGATTATCTTTGCGAAGATTTTTAAAGAGTAGTTAAAAATTCAGAATATCAGAGAATTATATACAATTGATGAAGAATATCCGAAATTTTTGCATTATTGCTCACATCGATCATGGAAAGAGCACGTTAGCTGACAGACTTTTGCAAGTTACAGGGACTATAAGTGAAAGAGACATGACCGATCAGGTGCTGGATAATATGGATCTGGAAAAGGAGAGGGGGATAACCATAAAAAGTCATGCAATTCAGATGAATTATGAACTTGATGGTCAAAAATACATTCTTAACCTTATTGATACTCCGGGACATGTTGATTTTTCTTATGAAGTTTCAAGGTCTATTGCCGCATGTGAAGGAGCTCTTTTAATAATTGATTCAACTCAAGGTATTCAGGCACAAACAATTTCTAACTTATATCTAGCTATTGAGCACGATTTGGAGATAATCCCTGTTTTGAATAAAATGGATTTGCCAAATTCGATGCCCGAAGTTGTAGAAGACCAGATAATTGAGCTTATTGGATGTAAGAGGGATGAGATTATACGGGCTAGCGGCAAAACAGGGGAAGGAGTAGATGAAATTTTAAGAAGAATCATAAATGTAATCCCTCCACCGGTTGGAGACCCTGAATCTCCTTTGCAGGCTCTCATCTTTGATTCTGTTTTTAATCCTTTCAGAGGTGTTATTGCTTACTATAAGATTGAAAACGGAACACTTAGAAAAGGAGATAAAGTTAAATTCTTTGCAACTGATAAGGAATATACTGCAGATGAAATTGGTGTTTTATGTATGGGGCTTGATATTAGAAATGAGCTTAAGGCAGGTGATGTAGGATATATTATTTCTAATATAAAATCAGCTAAGGAAATTAAGGTTGGAGATACAATTACTCATTCTAAAGGCGGATGTGAAAACAGAATTGATGGTTTCCAGGAAGTGAAACCAATGGTTTTTGCCGGTGTTTATCCTGTAGAAAGCGATGAATACGAAGATCTAAGGGCAGCAATGGAAAAACTTCAGTTGAATGATGCTTCTCTTACTTACGAACCTGAATCTTCTGTTGCATTAGGCTTTGGTTTCAGGTGCGGCTTTCTTGGTTTATTACACATGGAAATTATTCAGGAAAGACTGGATAGAGAATTTAACATGAATGTAATAACAACTGTTCCTAACGTTGAATATATAGTTCATACAAAAAAAGGTGAAGAATTTACTATTTATAATCCATCAGGAATGCCTTCTGTGGTTACAATAGAAACTATCGAAGAACCTTATATAAGAGCACAGATTATTACAAGATCTGAGTTTATTGGCGCTATAATGACTTTATGCCTTGAAAAAAGAGGGACATTAATCAAACAGGAATATATTAGTTCAGACAGAGCAGAATTATCTTTTGATCTGCCTCTAGCAGAGATTGTATTTGATTTCTATGATAAACTTAAAAGTATCTCAAAAGGTTATGCTTCTTTTGATTATCATTTGATAGGACACAGACCTGCCCGATTAGTTAAATTAGATATATTGTTGAATAGTGAACCAGTTGATGCTTTATCATCACTTATTCATCAGGATAATGCTGAAAGATTTGGGCGCAGAATGTGTGAAAAATTAAAGGAGTTAATTCCCCGTCAACAATTTGATGTAGCTATTCAGGCAGCAATTGGAGCTAAAATAATTGCCAGAGAAACAGTAAAGGCTGTTAGAAAGGACGTAACTGCTAAATGTTACGGGGGAGATATTACTCGTAAAAGAAAGCTTCTTGAAAAACAAAAAGCCGGAAAAAAACGAATGAAGCAGGTTGGTAATGTAGAAGTTCCTCAAAAAGCATTTCTAGCTGTTTTGAAGCTCGATTGACTTATCTACTTTACAATCTTAAACCCAACTCCATGAACATTTATGATGTTCACTTTGGGATCTTTACTCAGTATTTTTCTTAGTTTAGCAATATATACATCCATGCTTCGTGTATGGATGTAATCTTCATCTTCCCAAACAACTCTTATGATTTCCTGTCTGTCGATTGTTTTATTTGGATTGGCAACTAAAAGCCTAAGTATATCGTTTTCTTTTGTTGTAAGTTTTATTTCTTCAGTTCCAAATGTCAGAATCTGTTTTGCTGGGTTGAAAAGATATGAACCTATATTAAATACAAAACTATTTTCTTCATTAATATTTGGGTATGATCTTCTCAGAACTGCTTCAATCCTGAATAACAATTCTTCCATGCTGAAAGGTTTAGTAATATAATCATCAGCACCTAATTTAAATCCTTCTATGATATCCTCCTTAAGATTTTTAGCAGTTAAAAAAATAATTGGAGTATCAGGACTTATCATTTTTATGTTATTCGCAAGTGTAAAACCATCTTTTTTGGGCATCATCACATCAAGAAGACATAAGTGGAAAAAGTTTCTTTTAAATGCCATATATGCAATCTCTCCGTTAATGTACAAATCAGTATGATATCCTTTTATGATCAAATATTCTTTAAGTAACAGCCCAAGATTAGTATCATCCTCAGCTAATAGAATTTTATATACTGGTTTCATTATTTTTCTTTTGTTTGAATGTTGATAATAAAATTAGTTCCTTTATTTAATGCACTTTCAACCTTTATTTTTCCATTGTGAGCTTCGATAATTTTATTGACATAATGAAGACCTAATCCAAAACCTTTTACATCATGAATATTCCCTGTTGGAACACGGTAAAAACGTTCAAATATTTGCTTTTGATGCTCTTTTGCTATCCCAATTCCATTATCTTTTATTGTAACAGATATCTCATTCTTAATGTTTTCAGTTTCAATTTCTATTATTGGTTCTACTTTACAATATTTTACAGCATTGTCCAAAAGATTAAAAAGGACATTTGTAATATGAACTTCATCACCATAAATATAATGGGATGTTGCATTTAGGTTGAATATTATTTGTCCTCCATAGGAATGTACTTTTAACTCGAATGTAGAAACAACGGATTCAATAATTGAATGCAAGTCAATAATTTTAAACTTTAATTTTAATCTGCCTTCGTTGAAAATTGCTGTTTGCAATACCTTTTCAACTTGCATACTAAGTCTTTTACTTTCTTCAAAAATGACTCCTGAAATCCTGTCTATTGATGCAGTACTGTTATTAACCGAATCATCCCGTAACATTTGTGAAGCTAAGGATATAGTAGATATAGGAGTTTTTAATTCATGTGTCATGTTATTTATGAAATCATTTTTGATGGCTGATAATTTCTTTTGTTTGAATATAATAGCTACTGTATAAGCAAAAATTCCAATTATTAAAGCTACCAAAAAGAAAGTTGGTAAAAGCATAAAACTTGTTGAAAATAAAAATTGTCTTCTGCTCCCGGGAAAATAAAGCTTTAAATAGTTAGGTTTCTGGGATCCCAGATCATTTATAAAAAGAGGAGTCTGGTGTTCATTTTTTCTATTGTTTTTATAGTTCCCGGAGCTGATTATTACTTTTTCTTCTCCACTATTATATGATTTAACGGCATATTCATAGGCCAAATTTATGCCATTAAATCGCATTTCATCATCAAGAAGGCGTTTCAATATATCCTTATCAATACGTTGTTCAATTGGCCTGTTTGACATCATATATTGATATTGTAAGTTTCTTGTAAATGCATCTCTTTCCTGAAGACTCTGAAAAAACTTTTGCCTTTCCCAATCGGCAAGTTCAGTTAACTCAGTAAAAAGGTCTGATTCAAGAATGTTATTGCTGTTTGAAATATCAATTACAGTGTCACTTTGTTGTACAGAAGCTTTTGCATGTACTCTTCCTGATTGATCCTGTGAAAGGTTAAATGAAAAGTTTATTTGTTTCTGATTAATTATGTCGTTATTTGATGAAGTATTATTCGTACTTGGTTTTTTAGGAACAACGTTCTGAAAATAACCTTTTAAATACATTTGTTTTATTTCTTCCTCTTCAAGTCGTGAGGCAACATGGATCAGACATCTTTTTACCAGCTGTCCGAACTGATCCTCTTTAATACGGGATGCTTTATTGATTATATTCATTTGAACTAGAATCAATAATGTTACAACAATTGACATTGTTGCAATAAGAAGATAAATTTTATGCTTTCCCATAATGTCAAAGATAAATCATTTATGAAGTAGTGAAACTTCATTTAACAATTTTTAACATTTAAAGGGTAATTGTGTTAAAATTTTATGGATTGGTTGATTCTACGCCAGTATCCGAATCGTTATTTATATTGTTTAAAGCTTCTCTGGCAGCACTTTGCTGAGATTCTTTTTTAGAACTGCCATAACCTTTTCCTTTGATCTGACTGTCAATTTCAACAGAAGAAACAAAAATACTGAACTTGCTGTTTGGCGATAATTCTTCTTCGGTCTGAAAATTCACTTCACACTTGTTTTTCTGCCCCCATTCAATAAGCTGACTTTTATAATTATTATCTTGCTCTTCCATTTTATTCAAGTCAACATATTCGTTCAAGAAACGTTTGATAATTACATACCTTGCTTTTTCAAATCCTTTATCAAGATATACGGCTCCAATCAACGCTTCCAATGCATCACCATATATATTGCTTGCTGTAGTATTGCCAATTGTCCTCGATTTTATGAATTTATGAAGTCCGGTTTCATTTATAAGCTGAGTAAGAAATGCCCTGTTTACTAATTTTGATCTCATTTGGGTTAGAAATCCTTCTCCTCTTTGTGGAAATCTGTTATACAAATATTCTGCAACTACAGCTCCCAGAATTGCATCTCCAAGGTACTCCAGTCTTTCATTGTTGATTAGTTTGCCCATTGAATCAGTAATGGATGCTGATTTATGGATAAAAGCGATATCGTATAGTTTGGTATTACCCGGATAAAATCCGATAATATCTTTTAAAAATAAATAAAACTCTTTCCTTGGAGAAGAAAAGAGCTTTATCCTTTGAAAAAAATATTTGATCATTTTATTTTTTTGAAAATGATAGAAGCATTATGTCCGCCAAAACCAAATGTATTGCTTAATGCATATTCAACCTTGCGGCTTTTTGCTTTATTAAAAGTGAAATCAAGATTAGGATCTACCTCAGGATCTAATTCAAACTGATTGATTGTTGGAGGTATTAAACTATTCTTTATAGCCAGAATGGCAGCAATGCTTTCAGCAGCGCCTGCCGCACCTAAAAGATGTCCGGTCATTGATTTTGTAGAACTGATACTTAATTTGTATGCATGTTCTCCAAATGTTCTTTTTATGGCATTAGGTTCAGCGATATCACCCAATCCGGTGGAAGTACCATGAACATTGATATAGTCAATCATCGACACATCAATTCCTGCATCTTCACAAGCAAGTTTCATTACCAATGAAGCACCTCCTCCTTCAGGATCAGGAGCCGTCATATGATATGCGTCTGCAGTAAGAGCACCACCGACCACTTCTGCATAAATATGAGCACCTCGTTTGACCGCATGTTCATATTCTTCAAGGATTAATGCCGCACCACCCTCAGCCATTACAAATCCATCACGATCTTTATCAAAAGGCCGTGACGCTGTTTTTGGATCATCATTTCTTGTTGAAATTGCCTTCATTGAATTGAACCCGGCAACCCCCGCAGGTGTTATTGCCATTTCTGATCCTCCTGTAACAATCATATCTGCTTTACCCATTCTAATATAAAATAAAGCATCAATTATTGCATTAGCTGATGAAGCGCAAGCTGTAACCGTTGTAAGATTAGGTCCTCTAAATCCATACTCGATTGAAATGCAACCACTGGCCATATTTGCAATCATCTTAGGAATAAAAAAAGGAGATGTCTTAGGATTTGCGTCATTTAAACCTCTCACTTCTTCCTCAAAGGTTTGAATTCCTCCAATACCAGCTCCCCAAATAACGCCGACTCTGTCCTTGTTGATTTTTTCCAAATCGATGTTTGAATCAAGAATTGCCTGCTTGGCTGAAACTAACGCAAATTGTGTGAATAAATCATATTTTCTTGCGTCTTTTCTGTCGAAGTGATTGGCAGGATCCCAATTCTTCACCTCGCAGGCAAACCTTGTCTTATGTGTGGTAGCATCAAAACGGGTGATAGGTCCTGCACCACTAACACCATTACTTAGGCTATTCCAATATTCTTCAACATTGTTCCCTATCGGGTTAATCGTGCCAAGGCCCGTTACAACAACTCGTTTTAATTCCATGTGAAAAGGGAAAAGTTTATTACTTACTGTTTTCTTCGATGTACTTAATAGCTTCACCTACGGTGCTGATTTTTTCTGCTTGATCATCAGGTATTGCCATATCAAATTCTTTTTCGAATTCCATAATTAACTCTACTGTATCAAGTGAATCAGCTCCTAAATCATTTGTGAAGCTTGCTTCAGGTGTAACTTCGCTTTCATCAACACCTAATTTGTCAACGATGATTGCTTTAACTTTTCCTGCAATGTCAGACATAGTTGTAATTTTTAGTTATAATTAAACTTTATTTTTTTAACGCTGCAAAGTAATAAAGAAACAAATCAAATTTCCAAATTTTATACCTCGGAGCTTTAATCAAATGAAAGGTTATTTTATTTTTGTAAAAAAATAATTGAGTGAAATATTCATCTTAAAATTCTATAAATGAAAAAAATAGCCATCTTCGCTTCTGGTTCCGGATCCAATGCTGAAAATATTGCCCGATATTTTAACAATAATGAAAATTTGAACATCAAATGCATTTATTCGAATAAGGTAGATGCTTTTGTTCTTGAAAGAGCAAAAAAATTTAACATCCCTACTTTTGTCTTTTCAAAGCATGATTTTTATGAAACAGATATAGTATTCAACCATTTAAAAAGCGAAAAAGTTGATTTAATTGTGTTGGCAGGTTTTTTATGGTTAATTCCTGAAAACCTCACCCAAAACTTCATTATCATAAATATTCACCCTGCTCTTTTGCCTAAATACGGAGGTAAAGGGATGTATGGAGATAAAGTACATAAAGCTGTTGTAGAAAATGGCGAGAAAGAATCAGGTATCACAATCCATTATGTAAATGAAATTTATGATGAAGGAAAAATTATTTTTCAGGCTAAGTGCAATGTCCTGCCGGATGATACTCCGGATGATGTAGCATCTAAGGTACATGCACTGGAATATGAGTATTTCCCAAAAGTTATTGAAAAATTGTTATTTGGAAGCTAGAATATTCTTTTGTACCGGAATTATTGAAGGATTGGTTATTTCAGCTTTTAAAGAATCTCTTAAAACTATGAATTGCTGAAAATTCTCTTTGCTTATAGGTTCAACAGGAGGAGCATTTACTTTTAATGGATTAACAGGTAGATTGTTCTGAAAAATTCTGAAATCAAGATGAGGCCCTGATGAAAGCCCGGTAGATCCAACGTAACCTATTAATTGCCCTTGTTTTACTCTGCTGCCTTCCTTGATTCCGTTGGCAAATTTGCTCAGGTGCATATATTGAGAAATATATACTGAATTGTGTTTGATATTCAAGTAATTGCCTCCGCCACCACTTTGATATGCCTTCCGGACAATTACTCCGTCACCAATAGAATAAACCGGTGTTCCTGATGGTGCAGCATAATCAACTCCATGATGAGGTCTGTGTATCTTTAATACAGGATGTAAACGATTGTTTGAGAAATGAGAACTAATCCTTGAGTAATTTAAAGGGGCTTTTAAGAACGCTTTTTTTAAACTATTCCCCTTTTCATCAAAATACCCCGATTGTCCCTTATTTTCGAAATAACAAGTAAAAATTGAATCATTACCACTCTCATATGAAGCAGCATATATCTTCCCAATTCCAATGGGCTTGTCATCAATATATTTTACATCATATAATGCTTTAAACCTGTCACCCTTCTGTATTCCAAAAAAGTCAACTGTCCATGCAAAAATATCCGAAAGTTCAACCGCTAAAAGAGGATCAGCTCCCTGTTCAACAAATGTATCCCATAATGATGTTCTGATTTCTCCTGAAAAAAGAACTCTTTTCAATTCATATTCCTTTTGCCCTTTCTCTATTTTAATCGTATCTGTAAGATTAAACTTGTAATAATCAACAGGATTTTCTTCATATATTAAATATGAAGGCAGACTGTCTTCTTTACAGCTAACAAGATAACAAAGGTTCCCTGATTTAATTTTACGAAAATCAAATATCCCTACACTTTCCTTAACAATATTATCAACCACAGAACAGCTTATTCCATTCATGCAAAGGATATCTGAAATATTTTGATTTGGTCTGATTTTAAGGGTATCAATTTTAAGGGTGTCTATTGTTAATCCCCATACTTTCCTAAGTTCCGGCTCAACAATTATTGGCTCATTCTTAGTTAGTTCAATTATAGGTATAACTACATTCCTTACCCCTAAAAAGATAAGCAAAAGAGTAGCTATAGTCAATATTATAGTCCTAAGTATCTTCATTATTATTTTATAGTCGTTAATATTACAAAAATGACATTTCAAATTACAAAATCAAAATTTTAAATGTTAAATATGAAATGTCAATTGTTTTTTATCCCTTTAACTGCTCAAATCCCTGTCCGTATACTCCCATAACACTTCCCATAGATATAAAAGCATTTTTGTCAACTTCTTTGATCATTTTAAAAATTGAACCCGTTTCTCTTTTTCGGACTATTGTCATGATGATTTTTTGCGGTTCATTTGTATAACCTCCCATCCCGTCAAGTATTGTTACACCGCGACGGTTGTCTATTAATATCCTGTCCTTGATTTCTTCCCATTTATCGGAGAATATAAATATCTGTGCCGATTGATTAAAACCGTTTAAATATGCATCAAGTGAGTATGAAACAACCCACATTGAAACATATCCATAGACCAATTTTTCAGCTGAACGGAAAACAAGCCATGATGAAGCAATTATTAATACATCACAGTACATAATTACTCTTCCCGGACTTACACTCTTGTATTTTGTTACCAGCATTGCTATAATATCTGTTCCTCCGGTACTGCCTCCCTGACTGAAAACCAATCCCAATCCTACACCCCCAAAAATTCCTCCCAGCACGGCTGAAAGAAATGTATCATTAATAATTGGCTGATTAATGATTTTAGGTAGAATAGAAAGCATTACTGAGATTATTATCATGTTGACTATGGTCTTGGTGCCAAAACTTGCACCTATTTGCTTAATTGCCAAAACAACGAGTATTGCATTGATTGCAAAATAGGTTACACCTACCGGAATCCCGGTTTTATAAAAGACAAGTGCTCCAACTCCACTTATGCCACCCCCGTTTATTTCAGCTGGTATCAGAAACATCGTCCATCCAAGTGAGTACAACAACATCCCCAGAAACATAATAAAATATGATTCTGTTATTTCAAGGTATTTTTTTAAAGTACTTTTCATTTGATTATAATTTATTCCTTATATGTAAAATATAATCTGCATAATGCTTATTATCAAATTCCTGATCAATATTAAAAGTCAGACTCGTTAAATTTAACTCATATGTATTTGAGGACGCGAAAAAAGCCGTTATGCGATAATTAAAGAATGATTTTAATCAATACTTTAAAGGTAAAGTATAATTTTATTTTTTTGACATGTTGATCTTTATTTTATATTTTCACCAACCGGAAAAACCTATTTGGAATGAATTTGAGAGGAATATATTTAATTAATTGCAGATCTGTTATCATAACTGTAATCCTGTTGTTTACTGTTGAAATGTCTTTTAGTCAACAAGGGCCATGGTTCAAAGAAAAGGAAAAATTTATTGAAAGTTGTTGTCATCTTGAAATATTTGGGGGAATTACTCTGCCCGGAATGAAATATTCCGATCCGGCTGTAAGTAAATATGATAAAGATTTATTTGTTTTACCCGATTTCGGTGCATCTTTAAGATATCAAAAGATTAAACCCTTTTCTTTTGGTGCCCGTATTTCATATTCAGGTATGGGGGTGCATTTTTCTGATATATCAGATATTAATACTCAAGGTTCTACTAAAGTTGGATATTCATTAAAGATATATTACCTAACTTTATCTTCTCCTTTTGAATATCAGGTTGATATAATTAAATCAATAAGAGGTGGAAATCCTAAAACTTTTTTTTACCTGACTCCATACGTTTCAACTCCCTTGTCAGCGACTGTTGAATCATCAAATACAAACTTAAAACTTAAGCCCGGAAAGGATATCAGGAACTTTGACTGTGGTGCTGAAGTGGGATTCGGATTCAGAATCCCAACCTTCTCTCTGGAAGACAGGAGCAACCTAATTTTAAGATTTTCTTTTCTGCAGAGTTTTATTGATTCTTATCCAGATGATAATAATAAAGTATTAAATCAGAAGCTTTTGGTTGTTGACGGGACAAGATATAATTCAGTAGCTAAAGTAACTCTGTGTATCGAAATTCCATTGAAACCCCAAAAGGTTATATCTTACACTGCAGGTGGCGATGGCAAGAAAAATTATAAGAAAGTAGTCAATATAAAGGATTAAAAAAAACACCGGTTTTATTTTTCCGGTGTTTTTAATATCTGATTTTTTATTTTACTACTATATTAATAATCTTTTTAGGAACTATAATAAATTTTACTATTTCTTTCCCTTCAATCCACTTTGCAGACATTTCATTTGTCAATACCGCTTTTTCTATTTCTTCGGTTGAAATTGAAATCGGTAATTCCATTTGAAATCTCATTTTTCCATTGAAAGATACAGGATACAACACTGTGTCTTCAATAAGGTAATTTCCATTGAATTCCGGCCAGTCTTGTTGGCTAACTGAAGGTTTATTCCCATACAGCGACCAAATTTCCTCAGCAATGTGCGGAGCATAGGGAGCAAGTACTTTCATAAAAGTTTCAGCTGTTTCTTTTGTTACTTTTCCTTTTTTATAACAATGATTTGTGAAAATCATCATTTGAGAAATTGCTGTATTAAACTTCAGGTCTTCAATGTCATCACCAACTTTCTTGATGGTTTGATGCAGTACCTTTAGTGTTTCTTTGTCTTCATCTCCTTCAAAAAGGTTGTTAGTGTCAGAAAAGAAATACCAAACTCTTCTCAGAAAATTGAATACTCCTTTTACTCCGTTTTCTGTCCATGGTTTTGTAGCATCAAGCGGTCCCATAAACATTTCATAAAGGCGGAGTGAATCAGCACCATAACTTTTTACTACATCATCAGGATTAACAACGTTCTTTAGCGATTTTGACATTTTTGCCACTATCTGCTTAAGCTCTTCTCCGCTGTTTATGTGGAAGTATTTGCCATCCTTTTCTTCAACCAGGTCAGATGTAACTTTCGATCCGGAACTTGTTTCGTATGCAAAAGCAAGAATCATCCCTTGATTGAAAAGCTTTTTATATGGTTCATTTGTTGATACTATTCCAAGGTCGAAAAGTACTTTATGCCAAAACCTGCTGTATAATAAATGTAGTACGGCATGCTCAGCTCCTCCCACATAAAGATCAACCGGCATCCAGTAGTTTTCCTTTACTTTGCTGAAAGGTTCACTATCATTGACAGGATCTATATATCGAAGATAATACCAGCATGATCCTGCCCATTGTGGCATTGTATTGGTTTCTCTTCTTCCTTTTCTGCCATTACTGTCTTTCACTTCAAGCCAATCTGTTGCATTAGCCAAAGGAGATTCTCCTGTTTCACTTGGCAGATATTTATCAGTTTTGGGAAGCTCTACCGGTAATTCTGAATCATTTAAAACTGTCACTTCTCCATCTTCCCAGTGAATTATTGGAAATGGTTCTCCCCAGTAACGCTGGCGACTAAAAAGCCAATCCCTGATTTTATAATTTGTAGTTGCTTTTCCAAGATTGTTTTTCTCAAGCCAATCGGTAACTACTTTTATTCCTTCTTGTTTGTTGAGGTTGTTTATATCGAGACCTAATTCTTCATTCGAAGAATTGATATATAATCCGTCTTCTGTCCAGCAAGCATTTCCCTGTAATACTTTTTCTCTCAGATCAATATCATCTGTCTTAGGATTGAGAATGCAAATTATTGGCAATTCAAATGTTTTGGCAAATTCAAAGTCCCTTGTATCATGAGCAGGCACAGCCATTATTGCACCGGTCCCATATCCCATGAGAACGTAATCAGCAACCCAGATTGGAATAAGCTTTCCGGTTAAAGGGTTTTTAACATACCTTCCTGTAAAAACTCCTGTCTTTTCTTTGGCAAGTTCAGTTCGGTCAAGGTCACTTTTCAATGCAGCTGCTTTTATGTAAGCTTCTACTGCTTCTTTTTGATCATTAGTGACGATTTCATTCACCATTAAATGTTCAGGTGCAATTACCATATAGGTTGCTCCGAAAAGTGTATCAGGACGAGTTGTATATACTCTTAGTGATTTGCCAAGACCATCTATTTCAAAATCAACTTCTGCTCCGGTTGATTTTCCAATCCAGTTGCGCTGCATATCCTTAACGCCAAGTGGCCAGTCTAAATCATCAAGACCTTGTAATAATCTTTCAGCATAAAGCGGAATACGGAGCATCCATTGTTTAAGAAACCTTCTTTCTACTTCTTTTGTCCCGCATTTCTCATGTGATCCGTCATTTAATACTTCCTCGTTGGCACAAACTGTTTTGCAATGTTTGCACCACCATACCTGAGCGTTATCGTAATAAGCAAGCCTTTTTGAATTGATATATTCAACGATTGCTTCCTTCCCTTTTGATTTGATATCTTCAGGAATAATCAATTCATTAATAGGTCTTCCTTTTTGCAAATCTTTATCAAACCATGTATTATACAGACGGATAAATATCCATTGTGTCCATTTGAAATAACCCGGATCAGTAGTATTTATTTCTCTGTCCCAGTCATAACTCAATCCAAGTGATTGTATCTGACGTCTGAAAGTGTCGCAATTCTTTTGAGTTGTTATTGCAGGGTGTGTGCCTGTTTGAATAGCATATTGCTCAGCGGGCAATCCAAATGCATCCCAACCCATAGGATGTAATACGTTAAAACCCCGGGCTCTTTTATAGCGGCATATTATATCTGTGGCAGTATATCCTTCCGGGTGACCTACATGCAAGCCTGCACCTGATGGATAAGGGAACATATCAAGACAATAAAATTTTGGCTTTGACATGTCAGCTTCACTTGCAAAAATTTTATTTTCAAGCCAGTATTCCTGCCATTTTTTCTCAAATTCAGTAAAAATATAATCCATTTTTAAATGACTTATAGGGATTTAACAATTAGGGGGCAAAAATAGGAAAAAGATTAAGAGCAAACAGTTATATGTATTTAAAAATTCAAGTTTTTAATTTGAACTTAAACCTGCAAAATGCTATTCATTAATTATTGTAAGTTTTATTGTAAAAATCAAATATTTAAATTAGCTGAAAAGTATTTTGAATTACCTTAATTTATTGGCTTTTGAAATATCTTATATGTCAGGATGATTTCTTTTTTTATGAACTAAAGCGTAATTTTTATTTATTTTAATTAGAAAGGTAACAAAAGTCATTAAAAAAACAGTTTGAAAACATGTGATTAAAAACAAATATTAGTTAACTTTATATACGAGATAAACGAAATATTAATTAGCCTGACCATGAGAGATAAAATTTTACAACTATTAACTGACGGTGATTTTTACCTGAAGGAAGCCAAATCTAAGTTTCTGATGAGGCAGGATGAAGACCAAAGTGATGCTGCGCGAAGTTGTAGTAAAGCAATTAAAAGATATCTCGAAGCATATAAGTGCTTCCTGACATCAAGATTTATTTATACTACGAATTTTCATATTATGGTTCGGGAAATTCTGCAATATGACCCTGAATTTATGAAATTCTACGATAGGATATTTAAAATAAAATGCTTTGCAGAAGAATCTAAAAGATATAATGAAGATTTCTTCTTATATGACGATGAAGTTAACAGTTCTATTGATGCTGCTCTGGATATAAGGAGTTATGTTTCTCAAAAGATTCATAATGAGCACCCGTTTCTTTCAGAGTTTATTGGAACAAGTTTTATGGCAATCTGAAAATTTAAAGCCTCGTAAGAGGCTTTCTTATTTTATTACTCTTTTATAGAGGGGAATCTTGTAATATATAGAATAATTAAATCCAGCAGCAGTATTGTTTAATGGCCGACCATATCCGGGAATGTTGTAAGGCTCCAGTACATCATCATCGCTCACACCTATCATAATTCTTATCCTTGCTGACCATCCGAGATAAAAATTATTAAATAATCTTGCCCTTATTCCTGCTCCAACTTCAAGCCAGTTTGCTCCTAACCATGTACTTACAGTTTGGCCCCCCTTGAAATCACCCCAATACGAATCCGTAATGCTGATATTCGATGCCTGATGGGCAAAGGTTGTAAAACCGTATCTTAAGCCAACAAACATTTTATCTTCACTTTCAGTATCTATATGTTTCATGAAATTATAATCGGCACCCAAACGTGTATATACACCATCTGATGAGTAAGTATAGCCTTTATTAATGAAGTTTGTCGACTGAGATCCAACCTCTGCTGCAAGAAATAAATCCTTTATTATTTCAAAGTCTCCTGATACTTCCCAACCTAATCTGGTTGTATCAATAAAAGGCACAATAAATTTTGATAAATCACACCCAATGCTAATACCATTCCATTCCCTTTCCTGAGCTTTTACTTCCGGAATAATTAATGCTAATGATAACAACAGGCTAAAAATATATTTTGATATTTTCTTCATTTCCATATTCAACAAGATCTTTCCTGATCCAAAGGGAATCTATCAGATTATTAGATACTTCATAATTTGTAATGTTATAATAATTTACAAACCCGCATTCATGTGATACCAGTTTTAAATATTGAGTATAAACAAAAGTCAGGGTATCCTTAATGCCGGATTCAAATTCCATTATAAAGGATGAAGTGTCGGAAATCATAGAAAGGGGTAATGCAATCGTTTTAATTTCTTTACTTTTGCCATCGTAAAATACAGTTAAAGAATCATTTAAGAGATAAACCTTCAAAGAATCAATAAGTGTATCCTGAAGTGATTTTCCGTCAAACGTGTAAAATCCAATATTTGCCCTTACTCCGTCGGAATATTCGCAAGGATCGGCAGTACATGAACTTACTGCTACAATTATGATTATTAATCTGATGAAATTCTTTATTCCTTTTTGAAAATACATTTCTTGCTTTTTACTTATAACGCCACAAACTTACAAATTAGTTTACAATCATTCCGATGTTAAAAACTTGTTTTGTATGCTTTGAACTTTTCTATTTACTTTGCTGAAAAATTTTCTATGATTGAAATTTGTGCACTGGCTTCAGGTAGCAATGGAAATTGCTACTATATAGGTAATGAGAATGAGGCAATTCTGATTGATGCAGGTATAAACTGCAAACAAATTCTTCTCAGAATGACTGCTGTTGGCCTGGATCCTCTTAAGGTAAAGGCTGTTTTTATTACTCATGAACATGTTGACCATATTTGCGGCACTAAAGTTTTCTGTAACAAACACACAATCCCCGGTTTTTTTACACCGGGGACTTATTATAACGCATCACACGACCATAGACCCAAATTATATAGCTTTCTGCAGACAGGTCAATCGTTTAACTTCGGGGCTTTCACTATTCATGCTTTTTCAAAGAACCATGATTCTGCAGAACCCTGCAGTTTCAGAGTTGAGATTGAAGATGTCAGCATAAGTGTTTTGACTGATATTGGTACCCCTTGTAAAAATGTAACTGACCATCTTAAAGAAAGTGATATCCTTTTCCTTGAAACCAACTATGATGAAAAGATGCTTTGGGAAGGAAATTATACCTGGCCTTTGAAAAAAAGAATAGCTTCAGACCATGGACATTTATCTAATGTTCAGGCATATAATCTTGTAAATGATAATGCAAACGGACGTTTGAAAACGATTTTCCTCTCCCATCTTTCAGGGGAAAATAATAAACCTGAAATTGCTGTTGAAGTATTTTCAACCTTAAACGAAAAATACAGAATTATTTGTACTTCAAGACATCAGCCAAGTGAATTGATTAAAGTTTAAAAAGTGAAATGGGTTTTATTCACTTTTAATTTCAATAGAAAAGAAAAACAATTTTGATTATATAGTTTTATTCATGTTTAGTGATTCTATTAATTTATTGAACTAAAATTCTATTTATAATAAGGCTCACGATATGTTTAAATTTTTTTAAATTGCTGACTTTTACTGAAAAGAATTATTTACCTGATTTACTAATCTAATTTAATTGCAATGATTGCTACAAGAACATTTGATTATCTGGATATTCTGAAAACGCAGTTTCCCAAAGACGATATTTTTGCTCAGTCTATTAATGGTAATTGGAAGAAGTGCAGTGTTGATGAATATGTAGAAGCATCGTGGAATGTAGCATCAGCTTTGTTAGCTAAAGGATATAAACCTGAAGATAAAGTTGTTGTTGTTTGTAATAACCGGACAGAATGGAATTTTCTCGATATGGGGTGTACTCTATCCCGCTTGATAATGGTGCCGGTCTATCAAACACTTGGCTTAGATGAATTTTTACATGTTTTCAATCATTGTGATTCAAGATTAATTGTTCTTGGAAATAGATTCCTTTACGAAAAGCTTAGTCCGGTAATTGCAAAAATGGATCATGAAGTTGAGGTGATGACAATCGATAAATACAATGATGTTTTCAGTTTTGAAGATTTGATCGAACTTGGTAAGAAGAATCGTCATATATATGATTCTGTTATAGAAAAGAATATAAAAGAAGTGTCTCCTGATGATGTAGCTACAATTATTTACACATCAGGTACTACTGGACTTTCTAAAGGAGTGATGCTTACTCACCGCAATCTGACCTTTGATTCATATTCACATGCAAAACGTCAGACTGAAGGCCCTCAGCATAAGATGCTTAGTTTTCTGCCATTGTGCCATGCTTATGAAAGGACTATGAATTATGAGTTCCAGCAATTGGGGATAAGCACATATTACGCTGAAAATTTATCTACAGTACAAAGGGATATAGCAAGTATTCACGGTGATGGCTTTTGTGCTGTTCCCAGGGTTTTGGAAATGATGTACTCAAAGTTTGAAAATGCCGGGAAAAATCTGACAGGCATAAAAAAAATAATATATAAAAGGGCTTTACGCTTTGCCAACAATTATGATAATTCAAACGATAATTTTCTCTATAAGTTTGTTCACGGGCTTTTCGATAAGCTTGTTTACAGCAAATGGAGAGATGCTTTTGGAGGACATGAGATGTGGGTAGTTACAGGAGGAGCGGCTATTAATCCCAACATAATACGTTTATTTACTGCAGCTAAGCTCCATATTTATCAGGGATATGGCATGACTGAAACATCGCCGGTTATTTCAGTAAATTCACCAGCCAATAATGTTCTGGGAACCAATGGTGAACCTATTGATGATGCTGAACTGAAATTTGCTGAAGATGGTGAAATACTTGTGCGCGGGCAGCATGTAATGAAAGGTTATTATAAGGACGAAAAGGCAACCCGCGAAATAATTGATTCTGAAGGATGGCTGCACACGGGGGATATAGGCTATCTCCAGGATGGTAAATATCTGATGATTACAGACCGAAAGAAAGAAATATTCAAGCTGTCTTCCGGTAAATACATTGCTCCACAGGTAATTGAAAATAAATTCAGAGGGTCTTCTTATATTTCAAATTGCATTGTTTTTGGAGAAAATGAAAGTTATGCTTCGGCAATAATCCTTCCTGATATGGAAGAAATTCGTCATTGGTGTAAAAAAAATAATATCGATACTGAAGTTGATAATATTGAACTCCTTAAGAATAGAAAAGTAACAGAACTCCTTAATAAAGAGGTTTCTGCTATTAATAAAAATCTTTCAGATTATGAAAGAATAAAGAAATGCTTCTTTTCTGCTGATTCGTGGACTGTAGAAAACGGGCTTCTTTCACAAACCCTTAAACACAAGAGGAAAAATATTCTTGCTAAATATAAATCTTTTATAAAAGAGGCTTATAATTAATCAGTATAATTATAAGCCTTTATATTTGAATTCTTAACAGCTATAATTTAGCTGAATTATAATCGATTATTTATTTCTGATAATCATTTTTCTGCTAATTGAATATTTATTTGTTTTTAAGGTGTAGAAATATAAACCCTCAGAAATATTATTTGTTTCAAACATTACATTATGCTTGCCTTTTGTATAAGCTTTTCCGGCAAGTTCTTTAACTTCAACACCAAGTATATTATATACTTTTAGAGAAACATAAGTGTCATCAGGAATTGAAAAAGAAATATTTGCACTTTTTGAAACAGGATTTGGATAATTTTGTTCTAACGAATATTTGTTTAATATTTCAGCAGTTTCTTTGCTTAAAGTTGAAGTGTCGGGCACATATCCTAAAATTGAAAGCATTTTCTCTCCGTATCTTTTACCTAATTCTCTGTATCCTGCTGAGTTGAAATGAAGGTTATCAGTTGCGTCAGTGCATCCCTTAGATGAAATAACATGTGAATTAGGGATAACCTGAGGAAGCTTTGCAATCATGGTATTAGCTCCGGCACAAATGCCACCCTGATCAGCATTTACAACTTCACCTGCAAGCAAAGGAATAGAATCAGGATTTAAAGAAAGATCAGCCATGAGGTTGTCATATACTTTTTTAACTTTTGCAGTCCATTGGTTATCACCTGTATTAGATTCTCCCTGATGAAGCAATATTCCTTTTATCACTCCGTCTTTCTGAGCCAATTGAGCCAATTCTACAAGACGTCCGTATGGATTTCCTCCATATTCATTGATGATATTCTTCATCCATGATTCTACTGTGGCTGAATAAGTCTGATAATTATCCTTATCATACAACTCAATTTTACATCCGGCCACTGAAACATTTATAATGCCGACTTTTTTATTAGCCGGAAGGTTTGCTACCATTGTTCTGCCAAAATAATCAGCAGGAGATAACCCTGTATAACATCTGGTAAGAGGTGGAACTGCTGTATACCAGTTTCCTTTTGTTCTGCTTAAATTTGAGCAGTTGATTGCTTCCATAACCTTGAAGCGACTGTCAACCTGTTTGTCCTGAGGTTCTATTGTTCCTTGCCCTTCCATGTTAGATTGGCCAAAACAAAGGAAGACATAAAAGTCAGGATCCTGAGAAAATACCTTCAATGAGAAAAGATTTAAACTCATCAAAAAGGAGATGATTAGTAAGAATTTTTTTACATTCATTGTTAGAAATTTTTAATAAGACAGTCGTTTTTTATACTGTCGATTGTTAATTTTTGCGGTGCATAAAAATATTAATTTTATTTTATTTTAAAGGTTAAATAAAGGGGGCAGAATTCTTTCCTGATAGTTTTGTTTTTCAAATATTCTGCAATAATATGTACTAAACAAGCAAACTGATATTTGATTGATACATATCAGAAAAAATTGATTAATTTAAAACCCTGAAAGTTTTATTGCAATCAAAAGGGGATAGATTATTATTATGTTTTTGTTGAATATGTTGATTTATATGAGTATGCATCGCAACTTCTTAATATGGATATTTTTAGCTGTTATAACTGTCTTATCTGTGTCATGTTCTTCCGATGATAAGGAAGTAATCAGTAGTGGCAAGGCACTTAATCAGCAAAAAGTGCAACAAGTAAAAATCAGGTGGCTTGGGCAATGGTACAATGAGGGAAAGAAAGAAACTTTAATTCGAGAAATGGCCAGAGAATTTGAATTCCTTAACCAGGACATTGACATTGAATTGCAATTTCCTTATCAAATGGCTCAGATTGATAGTTTTGCCGATCCTTTCAGAAGAGTTGCAGATACAATTTTAAGTTGGGTGCAAGATGACAGATGGCCATTTGATATTTTTGTTTGTGACAAGTGGTTTTATGAAGATGTTGCTAAAGTTAGCGGTGATGATTTTTGGGGTCAAAAACATCTGGTTGACTTTAAGAATGAGAAGTGGTTTAAAGATGCACATAAAGATTATGTTTTAAATTCCCCTGAATATATTGGCAACTTTGGGGATATTGCTCCCGGTGCTTTTATCGAAGGTATGTGGGATCTTCTTTTCGTTAGTTCAGAAGTTGAAAATAAGCTTGGAATAAAGGTCAAGGATTATGATATGACTATGGATGATTTTATTGAATATGCAAGGATTGTTCATCAATACAATCAGTCTCATCCCGATAAAATTACTTTGTGTGCTACAAATTATAAGTCCATTGAATTTCTTATGAGTCACGTAATATTGACAGAGATTGGTGATGTAAGGAAGAGTAGCTCAGCAGAGCAATTGGCTGCTATATCAAATGTATTTAAAAAACTTGAAATATTATCTAAATATAATCCTGTTGAGCAGTATCATGTTTATGCAAATGACAGGGAATTAAAGCACGATAAGGCTTTGTTTCATCTTCATTCTACCTGGGTAACGATGTTCTGGCAAAGATCAAACCCGGAGGGAGAAAAATTAATGAGGCCATGCGAGTTTCCTTCTATGCCGGGGAAAAAAGCTCAGGCTTATGCAGGAACATATAATGCAATATTTGCGATTCCTAAAAAAGCAAGGAATAAGGATGCTGCAATAAGGTTCATGAAATATATGAGCACAGTTGATATTGCTGAGAAATGGGAGAAATACTCAAAATGTCCTACCGGACTTAATAGCAGAATTTCAGTTAATGAATTCGGAACTGATGCTTTTGGAAACTTATCAAAGCACATGATTAAAAAATACGATAACAGAATGGCTGAAATAGTACTTGCTAAAGACCTTTTCAATGGCAATCAACGGCATTTAAATTTCCATGTTTTTGACGTGGCAAATGGTAATATGACTGCAGATCAGGCAGTAAACAGTATTCGAAGTCAAATGAGATAAAATAGATAGTATACAGATAGATTATAAAAAAAGCGACTTGATAAAGTCGCTTTTTTTGTTTCGTCACACATTATTTTTTTGTTGGTTCTAACTTGAATTCAAATTTATAGACACCACCCGGAATCATGTATTCAGGATGAGGATATGCTCCCCAGCTGTTATCTCCACCCAACCCCATTTGCATTAAATCAAAGTGCCATTCTGTATAGTCCTGAGATGAAAGATCAGCAGGATGTCTTTGGTTTTTCTTCAAACCATCATCCAAATCTTCAGTACTGTAATTTAATGCTGAGGTCTCAAAAGGTTTTGATGATGTGATTCTGAAGCCTGATCCCATATTTGAACTTAGCTCGGCCCATCTTACTTCTGTTCTGTTGCCACATTCCTGAGGGCGTGAATACGGTGTAAACATATCAGAAACATTCTGGCTATAAATACCAATGAAAGCTGAACGGTTTCTGTCAATGTAATTTTCATGAGGTCCTTTTCCGTAATATGCCATCTTATTCATTGAGGCAGGCATCCTTGTCCTAAATCCAATTCTTGGAATCTCAGGCTGGCCTTTTTTGGAGAAATCAAAGCTGCTGCTTACCAATATTGTTCCGTCTGAATAGATCTGATATTTAATGCTGGCAGGACTTTTGAATTTATTTATTACATAATCAAATTCAACATTAATCTGATTATTATAAGGCTGATTAACTTTTATACTTTTGATTGAAAGTTCTTTATGAATTGTTCTCCAGTCTTTACATCTTACCTGCATTCCATTTCCAAAATCATTGTCTGTAGGAGCACGCCAGAAAAATGGTTCCAAAGGCATTAAAAACATTTCATTGCCTTCTTTCTTGTAAGAATTGATGAATCCAGTTTGCTTGTCGATACTTATTGAAAACATATTACCTTCAGCAATTATGTCTTTTTCTCCTTCTTTCATGGAAATTGTACCTTCTGACCAGTGCCCTTTTATTCCTGGTTCATTTCCGGCAAACTTGAATTGTTCTGATGCAACAATATGACCCTTGGGAACCATTTCTGTTTCTGTTTTGGATATAGCATATAAATTGATAAAATATTCGGAACCATCTTTTAGCGAAATCTTTGGCAGATTAAGGTTTATAGTTTTTTGAGAAGAAGGTTCTATTTTAAATGTTGCAGGCTTTCCGGTAATTATTTTCTTACCATTCTCAATTATTTCAAAAAATAGCTCATACTGATCAAAATTTGTAAAGAGATTATGGTTTGTTATCTCAATCAACCCATTTTGTAATGAGACCTCTTTAAAATAAATTGGTTGATATACTTTTTTCACCTCAGCCAATGCAGGATGCGGCTTGCGATCAGGGAAAACAAGCCCGTTGTGGCAGAAGTTTTCATCTGAAGGAACATCCTTAGGCCCGTAATCTCCACCATAAGACCAATAACTTTTTCCATTTTCATTCTTCTTTTCAAATCCCTGATCTACCCAGTCCCATATAAAACCTCCCTGTAAACGGGGATATTTATAAATAGCATCCCAGTATTCCTGAAAATTTCCGGTGCTGTTTCCCATTGCATGAGCGTATTCACATTGAATCATAGGCCTGTCTTTGTATGAAGTGGCATACTCAATCATGTCTTTAATTTCATAATACATCGGGCAAACGATATCGGTATTAAATTCTTTCCAGGCTCTTTCATATTGTACCGGTCGGGTTTTATCTGTTTCTTTAATCCAATTGTAGGTCATATACATGTTATAGCCATTCCCCGCTTCATTTCCCAGTGACCAGATTATAATCGAAGGATTATTTCTGTCACGATAAACCATGTTTTGTGTTCTGTACATATGGGCATTAAGCCATTCAGGTTTATTGGCAAGTGTTTTCTCAGGATCATAACCAATACCATGCGATTCTATATTGGCTTCATCAATCAGATAAATACCATATCGGTTGCATAGCTTGTACCAAAGCGGATCCTGAGGATAATGGCATGTTCTTACTGCATTAAAATTGTTTTGTTTTAAAAGCCTGATATCTTTCAACCTTGTTTCCAGATCAATAACATGACCATTTTGCGGATGATGTTCATGAATGTTTACACCCTTGAGATATACAGCCTTACCATTAACTTTCAGTTGTCCGTTTTCAATGCGGATATCTCTGAATCCTATTTCCTGAATAATAGCTTGTTCTATTTTGCCATTTTGCAGTAATTCAATTTCAAGCTGATATAAATTAGGATATTCAGCACTCCATTTCTTTATTTGTGAAATGTCTGACTTGAAAGAAATGGTTTTATTAGTTATTACTTCTGAAGATGAATTGTAAATCTCTTTTCCATTATCAGTAATACGGCAATTAACTTTAATAGGGGAGTCCTTACCATCTATTTCTACATCGAGACTGAACTTTCCGTTTTCAAAGCTATCGTCAAGTCCTGCAGTAACTTTATAATCACGAATTCTTGTTTGTGGAGTACAAATCAAAAAAACATCACGTTCTATACCGCTTAGGCGCCAGAAGTCCTGATCTTCAAGATAGCTGCCGTCAGGCCAGCGGATGACTTCCATAGCCAGCATGTTCTTTCCGGGTTTAATGTATTTTGTAATTTCAAATTCAGAAGCAGTTTTGCTGTCTTCACTATACCCTGTTTCATTGCCGTTTATCCAAAGGTAGAAAGCTGAATTTACACCTCCGAATACGATAAATATACGTTGATCTTTCCATCCTTCAGGAATATCGAATTCATAGCGGTATAATCCTGTTGGATTATGATCGCGTGGTACTTTAACGTAATCCCAGCCGGGTTCATAGGGATAGCGCATATTGGTGTAAATAGGGTAGTCGTATCCGTGCATTTGCCAGTCAGACGGAACCGGGATGGTATTCCACCCCGTAGTTTTATACTCAGGTTTGAAAAAATCAGTGGGTGAAGCATCAGGATTTTCAACCAATTTAAAATCCCAATTTCCATTAAGTAGTTTATAATATTCAGAATTAGCAGTAA
>JAGODU010000137.1 GCA_017998095.1 Prolixibacteraceae bacterium
CCGCTTAAATCTACAAAATAAAAATATATACCTCCCTGAATATTACCATAAAACCATTCTTCATAAGCACGGTTTTCGCTTGTTTTGTAATAGACATCACGCTGAGTAGGAAGCCCATATTTAATAATTGCTCTTCCACGTTCTGTCCGCCATCCTTCTCTCATTTTTCCATAAGTAAAATACGTATTGGAATATTTAATCATTTCTCTGAAATTTTCACGAGCTGAATTAACAAATGATGTTGTATCCTGATTTCTTAACTGCCAAAATCTATATAAAAACTTTTGTTTCGCTTCTGTTGTTGAAAGCTCATCGTATAGTTCAATTTCCTGAGGTGTTGCAATAAATTTAATCATTTGATATTCAGTTTCAACAGTCTCGGCTCCCATCGTTGCAAACTCACTTTTTTCAAATGTTAAACTTTCGGAAAAAAGATGTTTAAGTTCAGGTGGCTTAGATGGATTCACTAGATAAAATTTCTTTATTACACTAACAGAATCAGTTGGGAAATCAGAGGGATATTTCACGGTTGCTTGAATATAGTAAACTCCAGTTGGAAATAGTTCAATTGGAAATGTTAGGTATTCTACCTGAGCATTACTAACAGATTTCTTTTTCATTGGAATACTGACAATTTCATTATTATTAGCATCTAAAAAATTATAAGTAACAATATAACCTTTATCAGAATTTTCTAAAGCATTATATACTTCTAAATAAGAATTAAAAACAGGTTCTTCACCAAAATATTCGAGTGATGGATTCGGCACAACAAATAAAGTATTTTTAAGGAACATTGGGCTCCATTGATTAGATGAATCTTTTTCCTTTTCAATATATTGTGCAAGTTGCAAATCTGATATTTTTAGCTTTGTACCTGAAAAATCTTTGGTTATTACATTAATCGTCTTTTCAGCTTTAGTTGTAGAATCGTGTAAGTCATAAACAAGTATTTCTGCTTTATACTGGTCATAAGGTAAGATAAAATTCTTCTGACCAAGCAAATTCATTTTATGCTCAACTATTGGAAGATTTAGTGAATTGGTTACAATCCATTCTTGTTGGTCTATTAACCCAATAGCATTACTCATTTTTACAGATATATACAATTCTCCAATGTATTTGTCATCTTGTATAATATAATTCAGCATCGTATCAGGAAATGAATAATATGCTTCTATTTTTACATTTTTTTCATCATACTTAAACATAGCAAAATCAAATTCAATTTGAATTTGTTTGGAAAATAATGATAATTGACTTAAAAAAAAGACAATTGTTAAGATTTTTATTATTTTCATTGTAATTAAAATTAATTTTTTACTTTTAACTAATAAAGTAAAAATAATGATTATTATTTGATTTTAAAAGTTTTTTCTTTAAAATTTTATTTGATTATAATTGTAAAGAATATTCTCATATTAAAACAATTTCCAGTATTAAGTTGCATAATGTCTTCTCCAATAAAAAAGGTTTTATTTTATCTGGGGGTTGCCAATGACATCTTTTTTCCAAAACCAATGAAACACAGAACAGAACTAAGAAATTCCCCTACCCCCCTTTTTCAAAGGGGGGAATTAAAAAGAAAATTCTTCTCCCCACTTTGAAAAAGGGGGGTAGGGGGATTTTGACTTTCTATTTTTCATAAGCCCTTATTTCATTTCTATTTAAAATAAAAGTCTTACTTTATCTGGGGGTTCGAAATGACACAATATAATAAGTCTTTTAAAGAAATATTACACTAGCTCTATAAAAAAAAACTGCCAGAATTTCTTCTGGCAGTTTAATCTAATTATTACCTTAAATCAAGATTTATAGAAAGTCTGTTGACAATTCCGATGTCTTGTGTAGGAGTAATAGAATAGTCTAATTGACCACCAACTCCGCCGACTAAATAGCTAAGTCCAATACCGCCACAAAGTCCGAACTGGTCATGTCCGAAACGATAGCCACCGCGAACGGAAAGAATTTTCTTCCATGTCCATTCTGCTCCGAGAACAAATTGCTCTGGCGATTCAGATAGAGTAACAAAATCGAAAGCAGCAGTAACTTTATGGTCATCATCATTATATACTTCAGAAGCAATACCTGCACGGAAAATAAGAGGAACATTGTATGCAGATGTTAAGTATTGAACATCAAGAGGTTGCATATATAATTCATCAACTATTTTTTTTGTTGCATTAAGGTCCTGTCCTGTATAAGTCATTTGAGAGCCGAGATTATGAATTGAAAAGCCAAGTTTTATACCTTGAATTCCTGTTTCATATTTAGTTCCAATATCAAAAACGACTCCTGATGCATCTAAATCGGCAATTGCATTGTATAAATATTTACCGGTAACTCCGAAAGAAAACTGTTCGGTAAGATAGCCGGCAAGAGAAAGTCCAATTGCAAAATCATTAACACTGTAGTAAGTTCCTGTACCCTCTGGATTGTTAATAGTAGTTCTCTCAATTTTATCACAACCGAAAGTAGTAAATGAAAGTGCAGATGTAAAGTATTCACCTATTGGCATAGATAATGCAGCATAGCTATGCTGAAAATCTGAGAACCAACTGGAATACGAGAAATTACCAGCCATATATTTAACTTCAGCAAGTCCGGCTGGATTCCAATAAATTGAAGTCAAATCGTTAGCTACGGCAGCATAAGCTCCCATACCATTTGCTCTTGCTCCCACAGGTATTTTCACAAACTGAGCACCTGCTACACCTACTTTCGAAAATTCACCTGCAGAGGAGCCAGAGGTATTATTATCTAAAGCTTGTACCTGACATACTAACGATATAAATATAGCTAATACTATATACAAATTTATTCTATATTTCATAAAATTATCTCCAGTTCTCTTTAATTATAAATCTTCAATTAATCTGAAACCACCAACAATAACAGAGAAATTCTTTATTGTTTTGGCTCCGTCAGGTGTTGTAATTATTGCAACTAATGTTTGGCTTTGAACTCTTTGCTTATTCTTGGATAGTAAATTCCAGATTTCTACTGATTCCTGGTCCTGATAAGCAGAAGCTTCATCGTGTTCTAATGTAGTAACCAAATCACCCATAACTGTATAAATGCTAATAGTGCATCTCTTGGGTAATTTTGTGAAATAGATTTTTGCATCATAAGGAGATTTCTGTCCCTGATGTGAAATCATATACGGATTAGGTACAACTTTGATTTGGTCCATCATTTTGTCTGTATAGGAACTTGGTTGAGCATTAGTTACTTTAAATCTTACTTTAGCTCCGGGAAGCGGAAAACCAGCGGCACCACCAGTGGAATATAAAGTTACCTGGTCACCTGCTTTAAAGTCATCGCCATATTTATATTTCTTATAGTCTTCTGCTGCCCATTTCAAATCACTACTGCCAGGAAAACATCTTCCTCTATTTGCATAGTCAAATGCAAAATTAATACCACCAATTTGAACCATATTGCAAAAATCAACTGTATCAGTTCCATTAGCGGCTGATAAATAATAGCGTCCTTGGGTTCCAACGCTGGAAGGTAATTGTAATTTTACGTGTTCTGGTTTATTGGTTTGCCATGCTTGTTGTTTTTGTAATTGTATAATTGATGTAGGTTTATATCTTGAATTTATCCAGGCAAATGAATATAGATTGAATTTTCCAATAAATGTATTATTATCAGTATTTAAAAATCTTGGGTCCGGATAATATTTTACTTTTTGAGGAAACAGTTCAGGATTTCCGGGGAATGAATCCGGTAAAACCATATGTTCCATAAGACCGGGATATTCAATTGAAGCTGGACCTGTTGGAGGTATAATTTTTGTATTGTTGTGAACAATCACATTCAAATAAGGCACTCTAAACGAAGCTGTTTTTTCAACACCATCATTATATACCAGTTCCATATCTTCATATCCACCTTCTTCAAAAGTAACGACATAATCTCCAGGACCATTATTATAGCTACCATAAATTGATGTAGGATAATATGGATAATTACCATTATAAAACTCATAACGATATACTGATTCATCTAATTTTTGAGTAGTCATAACTGCATCAGTATTATCAGTATTATCCCCATCAAGAACAGCCCCAACAATAGTTGAAACATTTGATGGTTTATCTTTGCCATTTCTTGCAGTATCAGCTCTGTATCTTCCACCTCTTTGCTGAACAGCAAAGTCAAAACTAAATCCAAGTGTTCCTAATGCTGATGGTTTAAATGATTGAGCATAACAGTAACCTTTTTCAGCAAAGGTACCTGAATTGAATTTACCGGAACGGAATACTCTTTCGTCATTGTCTCTTAATCCAAATCTAACAGTATCGGGAGGCACTTGCATTGTATCAATAAGTAATTGGTCAGATAATACCCATGAATAAGCATCTTCAGTAAAGCCACCTCTATACAAAAATGAGCAAGGAGTAGCTTCTAAATATGTAATACCGTCAAATAAGATTTCGTCAGTTTTTGTATCTCTTAATTTCATTCTTTGATGATACATACCAAAACTCTTAGTTCGTTTGTCAGCAAGTTCATGAGTTACTAAATTCCAATATGGGTTAAATTCTAATTCTATTTCTCTGCCATCACCAAAGAGTTGATTTACTCTATCCTGGTCTATAGCAAACATTTTAAAATTATACAATCCACCCATTTTATCCTGGTCTATATAAGTAATTTCAAATTCCGATTTATTACCTATTGGAGCAGCTTTTGCATAAGAAGTAACAACATTGGTAGTTCCAACAGAACCGTCGTTAAGTTTAGCTTCTGTTGGCTGCATATAATCGCCTTCATCATAAGCTAATACTTTGTAGTAATAATCGACATTATTGATGATTTTTTCTGTTTTAACCGGGTCTTCGTTATATTCTATTTTGTAATTAGCATTATCATCGCCTAAATCAATATATGTATTATTGTTAGTTAATTTTTTCATATAAGTAGGTATGATTTCAGTTCTTACTAAGTCTGTGTTCTCGAAATCATTGAATATTAATTTCTCAAACATCTTGTGCTTAATATAATAATAGACTGAATCCAATACTGCTTTTACATGATTTGAGTCTCTCATAGCTAACATTGGATTAATAGAAACCATCATATCTATGACTCTAAGTGTTTGACCATCAATTATAATTTTTCTGTCTGTATGTCTTAAATTAATAGTATCTCTATGATTAACAGTATCTCTTATTCTTTCCGGAATAGAATCTATATTAATTTTATCATCTATAACAAGTATCTGTTTCGTATATAGTAATGGATTATAGCTTAAAAGTGCTTGGTCTAAATGAATGGTACCAAGTAAAACTGTGTCAAATAATTCATGATGCGGCTTTGATGTAAACATTTCCCCAGTATTGGTGTTATGATTATAAAAAACTGGATATTCACGTTCTTGATTAATAAAAGGATTGTGAAACATTGGTAAATCATTTTCATCAACTAATGTTCTGTAATGTTTTCCCCAAGGGTCAGCAAATGCGCCAGTGTCAATTCTTATTATTACAGGAAGATAACCTAATGTATCTAAAAAAGAAATCAAAGTATCTGGTTTAGCAGGTCTTCTTTGATGGTAAAGTTCCATTCCGGTTTTGAACCAGGAACTTGGCTGAGAAAAAAGGACACCTTTTCCTACTTTCATCAACTTAATTGCAAATGAATCAAGAGTTGGCGGATTAGTAGAAAAATCATAGACAGGTCCTGCAATAAGCAATGAATCAATCAATGGAAAAGCTGGACTTTCTCTGTCCTTGCCGGAACGAATTGCTGATTTGTGGAATGGAGTCTGTATCTCCCAATTTGCTATCTGTTTCCAACCAAATGGTCCTTTACCAGATGGATAATCAACAAATGAGCTTGAACTAATTTGGTCAATATCAAAAGTATCCAGATTACTTCTTCTTGCACGGTACAAACGATACCCCATAAAGTCCAAACCACGTTCCAAACCATCCCAGCTAACATCTGATGTAGTATCCCATGTAACCATTATTGCATTATTTAATGGTCTCCAGTTTGCTATACTTTTTTCAGGTGGAATAGGAGCTCTAAAATTGTTGTCATAAACAAATTGAGCAAATTTATCTTTGCGAACTAATTCTGCTAAATCAGCAGTTTTTCCATCAGTTTCAGGATTTACTGCCGGACGTGCTAAAATAAGACCAACTATTACCCTAACAGTATCCTCAGGAAGCATAGTAAATGGTCCGGTTGCCATAAGTACACGAATATCACCGGGGCTTTCAGAAGCTCCATCTCTTACACCATCTGACATATAAAAATATCTGTCGTCATCTTCTGTTTTATCTTCATCTATCGGCCATCTATGAAATGTTTTAAGTCCAAGCTGATAACGGTTTTCAAAGAAGCGGGCATCTTTACGTAAATAACCATCTAAGGCAGGGTCAAATACTAATTTATCTGTACATACTTCTTTATATACATCTATAGTATCGTTACCAACTACTTCCTTAACCCATCTCATTTCGTGCTCAATACACATAGCACAGAATTCAACAGTATTTCCGTTAATTAAAGAGTCAATAATCTCTTCGCAGCGTAATGCTGAAGGACTTTCAAGAAAATCCATTCCAAAATATCCAAAACCTTTACCTTTTTCACTTGTTTGAGGATGTTCAGACCAAGCTACCGCTAAGTTTAAAGTATCTTCTTCGTCATAATATCTGACTTTATCGTTTTGAGCGCCTGCACTAGAGTTACTGGTTAAAGCAATATCTATATCCATAACAGGAGCCATCCAGCAATCTAATAGAGTATCTTTACTAGTATTTATCATATCATAACGTATAAAAATAAAATCTCTGTAATCGCCGAAACCCCATGAATAAATAGTGTTTTCGAACTGAAGGTACAAAGGATAACCTTCATCTTTTCTTCTTGTCTCACCTCCATCAAATCTGCTTAAATCAGAATCCTTGAATACACAAAAAATGTCTTCTCCTGAAATAAAAGCCGGACCTTTTGGAAGAAAGGACCTGTTACGGGTTGCATGGTCATAGACATAGCGTCCAAAGTAACGATTAGTCATTAATGTATCTTCAAGACTAATGTCCCATATAGGCCAGTTTGGTCCTTCAGTAGATATAATAGGAGAGCCATCAGATTTAATAAAATCAGTAGAAAAATAAGTTCTGTATTTCTGATAAGAAGCTGATTCTTCAATAGCTTTATCTCCGTCTAAATAATGACCTGGCACCATCCATGAGCGACCATTATTTGGATTATAAGTAACTTCGACATAATTCTTGTAACCGGACTTGTCTGGTCTCATTTTACGGGCACCAAACCAAATACCGCCACCATAAAAATACTGGTTTTGAGAGCCACGTGGCCAATGTCCACCACCAACACTTTGACTTACATTATGGCCAAAAATACCATAATTAGTAGTATAGAACTGAAAATTACTAACGGTATTCCTTTGTAAATCAGCTCCGAACTCGCCATAACTATATATTCTTTTTTGAATTTCATCTGCTTTGTTTGTATTATTTTTTTTGTTTGGCTGATTCTTGATTTCAGCAAACATAAGCGATGCAGATAAAAACAAAATGAAAGTTATTGCTATAAAATTAAATAATTTTTTATTTATCATTTTAACCTCTTGAATTCTTTAATATCAATATAAAAAAATTAGAATCTAAACATTAAACCAAAATAAACGGTTCGAGGTGCCTGATAATTACTTCTAAATGCAGTTGATGTTTCTAAGTAATTAACGTAGCTTTGATATTTTTCTGCCTGTGTAACGATACCATTTTTATCGTGGTCGGCATATTCACTATAAAAACGATTGCCTTGATAATCATACTGGTCAGCAGCAAAAGTTTCAGCTATACCATAATTGGCTTCTTTGTAAAAAGAAGTTGCACCAAAATCGGTAATTGGTTTTGAAAAGCTAACACCATCATCGTCAGGGTCTTTGGTTCTGGTATAAAAGCCAACAATAGCAGTTCTGTTCAATAGATTTGTTATATCAACAAAGAATTCAATTGATGTATTTCCGGCACCATCGCCAAAGTAATCTTTAAGCATAAAAGCTTTTTGGAATCGCAAATCAGCTCTCCAATATGATGGTCCTCTTTCAGAGTTAATTTCGCCTACCGGCTGTCCACCTCTATTTAGCTTTGTATAAGGGGAACCAGATTGAAAGAATCCAGAAAGATTTATAAAAGCATTTTCAAGTGGGTATATACCACCAATTGAAGGACCTTGCTGTGAACCCCATGAGAAATCTAATACTACATTAAACCTATGAGTTCTGTCATTTGACATAGGATATTCAGTTAATGGATAAGCTGGTGTTTCAGTATATGGTTCAAGAGGAGGTTGATAATAAGAATCAGCTGAAGATGAAGTACCAATAACCTGTGCTAATGTATAGTTTAATGTTATACCTAAATGGTCTGTTGGTAAAGGTCTTTTTCTTAATTCAAATTCAATTCCTTTTGAATTACCATAATCAGAAACTGAATACTGCTGAAATGGGTCTGGTATAGCATTAGCATAAATCATACCTACCTGATTGTAGATATCTTTATAATAAGCAGAAATATTTAATGAGAAAATATCTGTTAATTGATTGCTATAGTTAATCTCATAAGCATTAGTTCTTTGAGCATCAATATTAGGGTCACCAAGAATTGCGCTTCCTCTTAATGTTTCAGTATTAAATCCGTCATACAAAAAATTCATTTCGGGCATCTTGAAATATAATCCATAAGAAACTGAAATATTAGAACGTTCTGTTAAGGGATATGTTATATTTAATCTTGGGCTTATTTGGAATTTAATATCTGCGTCTGCAAATAATGAATCATCAGCATTAATTGAAATGAACCTATGAGTATAAATTCTATATTTTGAATTTGGTTCAAAGAAATCAAATCTTAAACCGGGGCTAATAATAATACCTTTATAAGATATCTGGTCCTGGAAATAAGCAGATGCTCTCATCGGCTTGTTTGCCTTGCTTGTCTTCTGATATGTATCATCATTATCAAATGCGTATAGATTTCCACCCCAATCGCTTGCATACACATCATAAAATGGATTACCATCCCATGGTAAGCTGTTTTGATGGCGGCTTAAATTGTAGAATCTGACTTCAAAGCCAGTTCTAATCATATGCGAAAAGCCATTATCTCCACCATCTAAACTTAAATTATATGCACCATCAACCTGCCAGTAGTAAGCTTTTCTAAATTGGAAACTCCTAGAGTTACCGGTATTTGTCCATAAGTATGGCAAACCATAAGGGTTATTAGTTGCACTTGAATTAGCATTTCCTTCGATATAACCTGTTAATGTATTAACTAACGGTATATTTCCTGTTAATCTATTATCCTTAGTTCTTCCAACCATAGTAAGTAATTCGTAAACGTCAAGTGTTTTATTTTTGCCTTTTACCAATGCACTTCCACTTACAGTATAATTATCTTCAGGATAATACATATCGAAACCACTTAGGAAATCAGGGTCTTTATAACCAACTCGTTTTGATAACTCATCACTATTCTCTGTTTTCGAAATTGTGAATTCATAATAACTATTTTGAGATAAACGATGGTTAATACGAACCATCATATTGTTAATAAATTGGTTCTGGACTACTTGTTTAGCTACACTTTCAGGAATATTGGCAGATGCAGGAATAGCACCCATAGTGTTTGCATAAAGCCAAGCCCAGCTTGATGTTTCAAGACTAGTAAGACCATACTGCCCACCAACTGTTAAGTCTATTTCATTTGAAACTGAAAATTTAAGTCGTCCAGTGAAACTTTTTACCCAGGATTGATTGTGTGGCATTTGTCCTAAATTATTTCCAAGCGGGTCATATACTTCATAACCATTTCCTCTATATTTTTCATAGAAAGAATTTCCAGATATATAGAAAGTAGATTTATTAAGGAATGGCAAAGGACCACCTGTACCGAACTCAAATTTATGTTCGCCCGGACCTTGTAATTTTTTTCCTTCTCCAACATTAACAGCTTTGAAATCTGTGCCTTCGCTCTCACGAATAATTTTTATACCAGAAGATTGAGAGCCCCAAAGAGCATCTAAGTCAGTACGCCAACGTAGATAACCTTCGTAATGGTCTGTTGAACCTGTTTTAACTATAGTATTTACAATACCACCCATAGCATCGCCATATTCTGCAGAAAATCCACCAGTTAACACCTGAACTTCTTCAGTAGCAAAAGAGCTAACCATTGGGAAATAATCAGCGCCGGAGGCACCGAATCCACCTGTAAACTGGTTTCCGACATCAAGACCATCTACGCGGATTTGGGTCTCTGATGATCTTGAACCACGAATATTGAAGCCACTACCAGATGTAAAGACTCCAGCACTCATTGCTACAATATTTTGAATACCTTCCCGGGCAATTGAAGTCAAATCCTTAGATTCAAACTTTTGCTTTTTACCGATTGCAGTATTATCGACCATACGTCTATCCACAACGACTATTTCTTCTAGCGTTGTTCCTTCTTCCTTTAACTGGGCTACA
>JAGODU010000138.1 GCA_017998095.1 Prolixibacteraceae bacterium
TAACCAATTGCCGGGTATTGTCAGTTCCGTCTACGCTGCCCTTACTGAAACTGTTGAATTCTTTTGTTGTCTGATAGTCCAAATCTTTGCGGTCAACAACAAATACCACTTTCTTTATTTTGGGTAAGCGTGTCAGTATTTGGCTTGCCTTAAATGATGTCAGTGTTTTCCCAGACCCTGTAGTATGCCAAACGTAGCCGTCCTTTCGACTGTGCATCACTCTATCAACAAGTGCTTCAACCGCATAATACTGGTAGGGGCGAAGAACCATCAGTATCTTTGATGTTTCGTTCAGCACTATATACTTGCAAATCATCTTTGAGATATGGCACTTCTCCAAGAAATCAGATGCGAAGCCGTTTAAAATGTTCGTCAGCCGTTTGTTTTCCTTGTCTGTCCAATAAAATGTCTGTTTAAATGACTGAAAACGGTTGTTGGCATAGTATTTCGTGTTGACACCATTGCTGATGACAAATATCTGGATGTACTGGAACAATCCATAACTGCTACTGAAGGAGTGACGCTGATACCTGTTTACCTGATTAAATGCTTCTTTGAGTTCCAGTCCCCTACGCTTCAATTCAATCTGAACTAATGGAAGACCATTGATAAGCAATGTAACATCGTAACGGTTTTTGTATTTGCCTTCCATCGAAACCTGATGGGTGACCTGATACTCGTTCTGACACCACTGCTCAGTGTTAATGAATTCAAAATAGAGGCTATCCCCGTTATCCCTGATGATATGCTGTTTTTCACGAAGTATTTTAGCTTTTTCGAATACTGAACCCTTGCTGAGGGTGTTTAATACTTTTTCAAATTCTTTGTCGGAGAATACAATATTATTGTGCCTTTCCAACTGTATTTTCAGGTTGGCAACTAATTCGGACTCACTCTGGATGTGCATCAGTGCATATCCCAACTCCTGAAGTTTAGCAATCAGTTGTTCTTCTAATATTAGTTCGGGTTGTTTTGGCATCAGAAATTATCCTAATTTTTAAATTTTGGTTTAAAATTTGCTTTGTATTAATTAATTATATATTTTTGTGTTGAGTTCATCCTTCCATTCGGAGGAAAGAAATCGAAAAACGCAAGCCAAGATGCTCTGCGTTTTTTGCTTTTATAGAGTGTCTGGAAGTCTTCTTGCATATTTTTTTTCAAATTTGTTGCGTTGAGCATCTTTCCCCCGAACATGAAATGCCGTTAACAAGTAGTATTCATTTTTCTCCCTCAGCGGTTCTAATACTATCACGTAATTCTCATCTTTATCAAAAATATAGGTTCTCAGACCATCTGGTTCTTTAACGGAAAATACAAGCATGTTGGCTTTTTTCCTTTCGTCAATATGGTGTTTAACCCAATGTAATCTTCTCGACCTGTGAATTTCGAATTCTCTTTCTCTTGTTTTCTGGTCAATGATTTGTGTGGTAAGATGTGTGAATAATGTGTTCATTGGAATTTCTCCATCCTTCGGTGTAGGATTTAATTGTTTACCCTGAAACTTAAAGGACTGATTATTCCTTATGTCTCTGTTAAACACACCCATTAATGATTTTTCCCTATCCTTCGGATTCAAACCGTCAAGTTCTAAGAGGGCACTGTATGTTTTAAGAAGATTATACGGCATATTATTTCAATTCAATAAAAAACAGGTTTAATTTCTTTTCGGTGTAGTTCGATGATTCACAGAGATTCTGCTTTGAATGTTGTTTTATTTTTTCAATAATTTGCCTCTTCGCTGATACCTTCTTTTCAGCATTATTGAGTTCATATGATATTGCACCCATCAGGAAATCTGCTAACTGCATCATAATGCTTTCCTTCGAATGGATATTCTGAACATTTCTGAAGACACCATACTTGGTATTCAGTATTTCCTTGAGTTTATTAACCTTATTGCTGCTTAATGTGTCTTTTATATCCAGATACACATTATACGAATACTCGGTATTCTTCCTGTGAATCAATAGTTGATAATACATTTTATAATAAAATGTGTCAAAGTCCTGACCAAACCTGTCATTCTCTATTTTGGTTTTATCAACGATTACTGCTCTGAATCGAATATCCGTATCGAAAAAATAATCAAGCAAATCTTTGTAGAACAAATATTTAGATGACGAAACACCTGTCCATTTTATTTCACCATAGAAATTGTGTTTTTTCTTGATATCAATGATTCTTTCTGTATGCCTTTTAAGTTGATTATAAGCAACGCTGACACATCCCAGCAGCATGAATTTCTTGTGGTCATTTTCAATATGACAACTCTCATCACAGTATATGTTGAATGTTTTATTCATTGCTTCTCATATTATGGATAGTTAAATTGGTGTATTATCATACAAACATTTGCTGCATCAATCCCTTCTTCCAAACCTCTGCTCTTTCAATCTGCTTCTTAATATGAAATATTTTACTATCAATGGAGTATAGGAAATGACCAATTTTCTGTTGTTCAATATAATTCGGGCAAGGAACAGACAATTGGAAAAACGAATTCTTGTTAACATTTAATAGACCATCCATTCTTGCAGAACTGGAAATAATTTTACGTAATCCTTTATCAAGATAGTGACTTTCAAAAAGTTTAGAATAAAACTGTGACGACATCTTTTGGTCAATAAACTCAAAACTAATGAATACATTTGGCACTGCTATCCGCTTTCCAGTATCATTCACATAGATACAACCATATGTATATGTTTTTGAATTTCCTTTATTATATGAAAATTGACCCTCATTTATAACGGTATAATGCTTGTTTTGCTGCCCAGAAATATTTCTACCAAATTTTTCATTTTGTGATACAAAACCAACTCCTGCTGTTATGCTATAAGTCGGGATATCTCTTGTTCCAACAGTTTCATTGATTTCAATAAAAATTTCACTTAACCTCTTTTTCTCCCACTTCGGAAACTCCTGCCCGTTATCATCTTTGAACCTGATTTCCTGTGAGAATATTTTCTGCATCACCCCTTTTTTGTATTGTTCCAGCAGGTTTTTCTTGCGTTTGAGTTGTGATATTTTCTGGTCAATGGCAGTGAAAAAGGATGCGATTTTTTGTTGTTCGGGGAGCGAAGGGAAACGAATATTTATTTTGGCTAAATCTTTTGAATTTATGGCAGGATAACTTGTGCCTGTGCATCTTTCAATAACTTCATCTACAAATTTCTGTAAATGCAGATACTGGTAAATAAATCGGGAACTCTGCTTTGTTTTTATTTGAGCATAACCAGTTGAAGCAACATAAGCACCGTTTTTGTCAAAATACAGATTGTTTTTTTGGTAAGGTCGTACCATTTGAAACAGAATATCATCTCTTTCTAAGACTCTTTGTGCTCGGCTTGGTGCTTCGCTTTTAAAAACCACCTCTTCTTTAATTAATTGCCCATTAGTAACACTTTCCAAATCAATATAGATGAATTTGTCTGGAAGTTTAAATGTGGTGGGATTTATTATTGATAGTTCACCCAATTTTTTCTTTATCCATTCCCCATTAAAGTCAGGGAATCTAAGATTCGGTGTGCTTAAATTCCCCATCGCTTCCTGATATATAAAAGGTTGCCATTTTTTGGTGTGAAATTTGGATAATATTTCGTCCGAAACAGATTAATCGTGTTGCTATTCCTTTCAATTAATCCATGCTCTAACATGTACATCAAGGCTATTGACGGACTTCGAGATTCACCCAAACTACAATAAATAAATACCTCGTTCCCACTCTGCAAGTGCTTGTGAATAAAGTCAAGAGCAGGATTTATCATTTCATCATTTACATATTTTGGGTCATCCCCGTCAATCATGTTCAGATAAATAGCATCAGGTTCACATTTAAACAAATAATAGGGATTGTCTGAGTTACATCCTCTGCCATACCAACCAACAACAGACTGATGGGTCACATATCCACTTGCTCTATTCAGGGCACAGACAATTTTCATGCCTTTTTGACTGGCAAATCTTTGTTCCTCTTTTGAGCCAACGTATAGTTTCAAGTCACCAATTCTTGTCATGGTTAAAACGGTGTTGGGATGTTTAATTCTTTGCAAAATCCAGCAATGGTTTTATCGGTGATTTGCATTTCTGTTTCAAGTTCTTTAAGTTCAGTAGCAACAGCAGCAACATCCACAGATTCTTCCTCTTCAAAAGTGTCAACATACCTTGGAATGTTGAGATTGTAATCATTCTCCCGTACCTCATCCAGACTGGCGACATAACTGTACTTGTCGATTGTGATGCGTTTTGCATATGTATCAACTATCCTGTCAACATCTTCATCACGCAGGTAATTTTGAGTCTTTACCTTTTCAAAATACTGGCTGGCATCAATAAACAGAATATCATCTGGATGCTCCTTACACTTTTTAAATACCAGTACGCAGGTTGGGATGGATGTTCCATAGAAAATATTGGCTGGAAGTCCGATTACCGCATCCAAATAATTCTTTTCTTCAATCAGGTACTTTCTGATATGACCTTCAGCAGCACCCCTGAACAATACTCCATGTGGCATAACGACAGCCATAACACCATTCTCAGCCAGATGGTATATCATGTGCTGAATGAAGGCAAAGTCTGCTTTTGATGATGGTGCAAGTTTCCCATATTCGCTGAACCTGTCATCGGTCATGAACAACGGACTGGCACTCCATTTTGCCGAAAATGGCGGATTTGCGACCACTGCCTCTGCATCCAGTTTGTCATGCTGTGGGTGTTCCAGTGTATCTTCCAGTTTAATGTCAAATCTTGTGTGATGAACGTCATGCAGAATCATGTTCATTCGGCAAAGGTTGTATGTGGTACGGTTACGTTCCTGACCGTAAAACTTTAGCACATCACAAATCCTACCCAACCGAAGGATGAGAGAACCTGACCCGCATGTCGGGTCATACGCAGATTTAATTCGTGTTTTACCCAGTGTAACAATCCGTGCAAGTATTTTTGATGCCTGTTGTGGGGTGTAAAATTCACCTGCTTTCTTACCCGCACCACTGGCAAACTGTCCGATTAAATACTCGTATGCATCACCCAACACATCAATTTTTGATTGTTCCAGTTGGAAATCAATTTTGTCAAGATGCGACAGGACTTTTGCTATTACTTCATTTCGTTGTTCGGCAGTCCTGCCCAGTTTCGTGCTGTTCAAATCCATATCCTCGAACAGGTGGTCGAAATCTTCTTCACTGGCAGTACCCATCGTGCTGTTCTGGATGTTTATGAGGATTTTCTGGATATCTTCAATAATGAAGTTGCTTTCATTCTTGCCATTGCCATTTCCACGTTTGGCAACCTGCCCGAACAATTCTGACGGTTTCAGGAAGTACCCCAGTTTTTCCAGTGATTCTTCTTTTATGGCTTCCAGATATTCCTGACCTTTGGCTGTATCTTCTGATATGTCCAGATATTTTATTTTGTCTTCCTTCAGGATGTCATTGGCATACAATTCCATCTTTTCCGACAGATATTTATAAAAAATAAAGCCGAGAATGTAGTCACGGAATTCATCGGCATCCATTTTACCCCGCAAGGTGTTGGCTATATTCCAGAGTTGCTGGTTTAGTTGTCGTTTTTGGTCTTCGCTCATGTTTTAATTCCCTTATCACCATAAAATGTGTGCACTATTATCAAGGAGTTTTCAAAAAATAAAGATATCATAATTAAAACTTTTGTCCAATTCGATATATTTTTAAAGATTATCTTAAAAACTAAAATTTACGGTAAACCAATCCATTTATGTATATCTCTAACATGACCCATTTCCTTGATAAACAAGGAAACATCCCAAAGCAGATGCCAAAGGAAGCCAGAGAACTGGCAAGTTTTCTTGCACTGGTGGTTGATTCAACAACAAAGACCAGTCACATTACACTGACCGCAACAGAAATCAGATGCTTTCACAAAGGTTGTCATGGAACAATAAACTCTGCACTAAGCAGAGCTAAGGGAGAAATCCGTTGGTATTGTCCGGTATGTGAAAATGAAGGGGTGATAAGCAACTGGCAGGGCACGAAATGGGATAATATTGGGAATAAGGATAAATGATACCCAAAGAGCGACATTAATCACTTGATTACATTTTTATTATGATACCTTGTAACATTCATTAAAAACATTCGTATAAGTAAATGAAAATGTTTTGGTTGTTGTTTTCATTAAAATAATTGGTTCAAAGTAAGCTGGCAAAAACTGCCAGCTTTATTATTTCTATATATAATTGATATTCTGCTATTTATGTAACATTTCAAATTCTTTATCGTATAAGTATAAACAATAAATTACTTAGAAGATGGACAAAAATCATTTAATCGAAGTTTTTAAAAACTTGAATCCATGTACTCCAATGGATGAGGTTGAAACACTATTTTTATTTAATATGATGTTAAATAACACTGACAATTTAAATCAGGAAATTGATGAAATCGATAAGTCATGCTCTGAATACATCCATTTTCAATTAATACTCGAAAGTCAATTGTTGTGTTCTTTTTCAAAAATTCTCAGTGAATCAGCAGGGATTAAATTCACATGTGATGTCCTTCTTTTACTGGCTTTTCATATCAATAGTATTAAAGATATGGAAGTTTATGCATCCTATATCTCTTCAAAACTTCCATATAAAACGTTAGTAAATTTGGATATTTATTGTGAGAAACTATTCCCATGGGGATTCTTTTCTGAAGACCAAATAAATTCACTTTCGCAGGTATTAAAGGTTGGAATGGCTGCATAGTTACTAAGAGACATTTTTACCATATTTTTTACCACAAAGAAAAATGCCGTTGTAATATATTGATTTACAACGGCATCATGTTTAATCAGTCGAGAAGAAGTCTAATACTTTACAATACAAATCCCTCGCCACAAACCAGCAGATATTCTTCTCCAAATTCCGGGACGTCACTACTGCCTTTCCGCCTCAAGAATACTTTCAGATGTTGATACCTATCTGGTTGTTTTCCATCGCATCAACAATTTCCTAAATGGTTTCAGCTTTCGATTATAAATCTCACTCTTTAAAGAAATTTTGAAAATGAATTTGTAAAATAGGGACTATAATGCACATGATGCTGGAAAGATGTGTTCAGGCATATAAGAGAAAACTGTTACCAAATACTATGTGTCCGGATGAACAAATACCAAATTACCTTTTTCTCTTAGTTTATTCATCTTCTGCATACTCAATGCCACATTCTTACCGGAAGAATCAACTTCATAAATCTTAAAAGAAATGTTTGAAGCATTTGCTGAGCAAACAAATGGGTAATTTTTGATTGGCTTATTGTTCCAGAATTCTGTCACTCTATGCTTGGTTGTATAGATAAAGTCAAGGTCTTTCCCAATTACTGTTATGTAAATATTACTGGTTAATTGCTTATCAGAAATTAATTCAAAGCAAAATACATCTTTTGGAAATCTTGGATTAGCTGGGGAAAATGCTATCCCAAGATATGTCTGTTGATTATTAATAATTAATTGACTAATAACCATTTTACCCCAAAATTCATTAAGATTCTTAGGAATCTGCGATATTAAGTTTACCGAACTTATATTTCTCAGATTCAATAGCGTTGGTCTAAAAAGACTATTTTGAGATAGAACTCTTTCTGACTGGAACTCATTGAAAGCATCAATAAAATCTTGGTCTTTTGACAATATAAAAATCTGTTTTTCAGGTTTATTTGGCTCAGGAAGTAAGGCAGAAATGAGCATTAGACTATCCTCTCTGGAAATTCTTGAAGCTAAACATATATCAATAGTAGGCTTATAAAGTGCTTCATGAAAATTGTTATCAGAATATTCAATGTTAAACATTGAGGTAATTTTATTAATCTCAGTCTCTATGTCCTGCTTAATTGCCTCATTAATAGAAAAAAAATCTACGTCATCACTCTTAAAACTATCCTTAAATTTAAAAAGTGTACTGTAATTTGAATGACCTTTCTTTGTATTCTTTGAATTCTCAATTACTTTCCGAAGGAAGTGCTCTCTTTTCCTGATACCTACAAACTCGAAGGCAACATAAACTGAGCTTACTAATTTGATGAATTCTGATTGGCTTAAAAGTTTTATCGATTCTGTTAAACCAGAATGAGTTTCATCAATTAAACAAGCGAGAATATTTGTATCAAGAAAAATTTTTATTTTATAATTCTCGGTAGGATGGTCGCTCCATTTTTCCATAACCTTTTCTTTATTCCTCTTCAATCTGAAAATGCTTTGCAACAAATTCAAAAGAGATAGGTTCTTTGTCCTTGAGTTCATCAATCGCTCTTTGAATTAATAAGAAACATGTCTTAAGAAATATCCTATGATTTCCATTTGTAACCTTGACTAACTCTTCTAACGCAGTATCGTCAAAAGGGAAAGTCGAATCTGATTGATTTCTTGCAAGGTTTAAATATTGAAGCACAAGAACTTTTGCACGTATAAAGTCGAGTGGTTTTAAATCTATAATTTTACCACTTATTCTATCAGCCAGCGGAGGAGAAAACTGCCTAAGCTGACCAAATGCAGGAACTGTCATTGCAAAAACGGAACACCAATTTCTTTCTTTATCAATCAATGCTCTAAGATTTGCGAAGTATCTGTCGATTTCAGATGAAGATAGTCGCCCAAAGGTCACAGCTTCGAACTCATCAACAAGGATATAAAAATCGGTAAAGCCTTGTTCTTTCAATAAATCAAATATTGCTCTTATTATGTATACTTCTTTCTTATCTAAGTCCTTAGCCCCACCTGTAGTAAGGATTTCCCATGTTTTATTTATACCAATGTTATCAGAAAGTAAGTCAAAGAAATAACCTGCAACTGTTGAATTATTATATTTTTTTGTAAAGAAAGAAATAACGTGAACTTTCAACAGGTCTTGAAATTGTTTCTTCTTTTTTACATCCCGTTGGAAATATTGATAGTACCCATCAATAAACTTTTTGTAGTTAATTGTATTCTCAATCGAAAATGGATTATACTTGTCTGACCCAAATAATGAGTACCCATGTGGCAGATATGAATTTAACTCATCTTTAATATTTTGGCTCTTATTAATAAAATCAATAAATGTATTCCACAAATACTTTTTGAAATTTTCTTCTCCAATTTCGTGAATAATTGCACCAATTAGCTCCATTAATTTTGCCCCCGGATTGTCAATATATATCACGTATGGTTTTTTAGGATATTTAAGCTTCTCAGGAAAGCTTTCTAACATGAATTTTATATAAAGGAGCGTTTGGGTTTTTCCGTATCCATAATCACCCCTAATGACTGCGCTGAGGTATTTATCCTCTGAATTCGGATTATTGGGGAATAATGAATCACTAATGTAATGTAATACTGCTTGTTCTACATCTTCATCAAGCGGCTTTAACCTTTCTGTAATTATTACATTGCTGTTAATATCGGAGATACCCGCCCTTGGAAATGGATTGAACTCCAATCCAAGTTTTAAGTACCTATTCGGTTCGGTTCTGGTTTCCCTTTTCTTCCTTATTAGCTCATTAAGTTTATCGTCTGTGTCCATCATATTACCATTATGTGTGATATATAATAATTATTTACTTTAGGTATACAATTTAATTCGGTTTTGTCCCTTATAAAGACTCTCGATGTCCTTTGCATGCTAAGCTTATTCTTTTTCTCCTTACATTGTTTCACAATTTGATTCTTGATGGATTCAATTGGTAACCTGTACTTAATCGCCAAATTAATCACAAGTTTAGCAGTATTAATATATTTTGATTTGAAATTATCTTGGATATAATCATATAAATCAAAGGTTGACTCAGCCTCAGATAGGAAATAAACACAAGTTATTGACTTTTTATGATTAGAAAGAGTAATGTTCAAACTTTTCAAGTTTATTTTTTCAACCAAGCCAAGATTTTTTGCCCAAGAAATGAAAACGTCCCAAAACCTCATAAAATCTTCATCATCATTGTTAATATAGTAAATTGGAGTATTGTCCTTGAGTTTAAAAAAGAAGGTGTCATTAAATCTACTCTTATTTGAGTAAGAATAAATTACTTTTGACTCAGATATTAATTTCTCTTCAGTAATATTTTCAATTAGTTCATTTCTGCTCACATTATTTAAGGGGTTTAAAAACCATGACATTATTTCTCGGAATCTATAATACCTGAAGAAGAGATTCTTAAAGATTGTTAAATCGTTTTTTGTCAATTCATTTCCAATTTCAGAATCTAAAAAGAGTGTCCTATCTACTAATTCGTTATTCTCACTTAGCAGAGCGAGTTTCTTAAAAGCATTTATATACTCATTTATTCTCCTTCCTTCTCTATCCCAAGGCGTTTGGACAGGCTTAATTTTAAGTTTTTTTATTACAAGGTCTGTAAAAACTGGCAAGGAAGTAAAGTTGAATTCTTTCACCGCAAGGTAGATGTCCTTAAATTCACGAAAATGGTAGATATAAAAATATCCCCACCCCATATTAAATTGATTCTTAAATTCTTTTGAATTAAGATATGGTATCTGGTATTTAATCGATTTGC
>JAGODU010000139.1 GCA_017998095.1 Prolixibacteraceae bacterium
GCCCAGAAACATGAAAGGTTGAGTTTTAAAAGTATAAACCTCATCATCGTAATACTTCTCGAGGCCGAGTAGTTGAATTGTTATAAATGCAGAATCGGTTGGAGGGAAGGAGTTGTCTGCATAAAAACTAAACGAGTTGTTAAAATTTCTTGCCGGGTATTCCTGACTCAATATCTTTTCAAAATTATGTTTAGGATCAGTATAAGTGATTTTTACCATTTCAGACAAGCCATATTGATTCCAACCAACTGAATTGTTCTTCTCTGGAGCAAAGTATGATTTGGAAGTTGGACTTTCAAATGAAACCTTATTGTGGAAAATATAAAAGGCATTATCAGAAACTGAGAAGTTGTTATCATTCAAAGCGTCAGAGATTTTTATAAGGCATTTGGTCGAGTTAGTATCAGGAATAAACCAATTATATGCTAAATTCTGTGCATTGAAATTCTCTGCAATTCTATTATATGTCAATCCACTATCGAGTGATAGCCATATATTCACCTGATAAATTGAAGATGGACATTTCCATGTTATATTACGATATTGTGAGTGCTTAAGAAATTCATTTTTAACTACTGGCCATGTAATTACAGGAGGTACAATATTCATTAAATCAAATTTAATAGAATCATTAAGTTCTGTTGAACCTTCAATTCCTGTATTAATTTCAGCATGATTGTGCTCTTCAAAAAAGCGAACCTGCTTAGGTGTATGTCCCGCAAATGATGAACTCTCAATTGGCACAATGCCATCATTCTCAACGTCAAAACTTTCTTTTAAAATATAAGCTCCAACCTGGTATTGTTCTTTTACAGTATTTAACGGTGGAAGCTTAAACACTCCGGTAACAGTTGAAGAGTAACAAATAGTTTTTGAATCGAAAATAGTATTGGCATTCAGATTCACCAGCCAGTCATTTTTTTCTCCGGGATATTTGTTGTAATCAAGAAGATTGTCATAATTATCCCATCTCAAATCTGAGCGGTTGACTTCATTATATTTAACATCTTTGAAAGCCATATTTTCAACTGTTGACAATGTTAATTTCATTAAAAAATCTACTTCATTATCACGTGCAGGTCCGTTTGCCATTGGTGAGCCATGGTGGGGTGTACCCAACGTTATAAGTAATCTGACATTCTCGCCACACTTCTTGCCATTAAATCTTCCAGAGGTGTAAGTATATTCATTCATGAATGAGCGGGAAACAAGTCCGCCCATACTATGTGCTATTATTACAATTTCTTTTTCATGAAAACCTGCTTGTTGAACTCTGTCTCTTAATAAACCTGCAATAGTGTTTACTGAAATTGAATTTGACCAGTACTTAACAAAGTAGGGTTTATAAAATTCTCTCAATTCAGGATCATTTAGAAGATAATTAAGAAAATTATTCCACTGCCCTGTTGCTGGAGGACTAGGTTTTCCATCATAATTCCAACCGTGTATTAATAGTAAAGGTATTCGTCCTTCAAGTGAAATGCCCGGAGAAGCATCTTCAATTTCTAAAAGATTATCCTGCGCTTTTACAGTTAAAGTAAAAACGAATAGTAAAAGCGAAAGTAGAAATATGATTTTATGCTTCATCTTTAAAAAAGTTTTTTACTAATTTAATAATTTGGAGCAATGTAGAAGCTGAGATTTTAAATATCTTTGATTTTATGTCAAAAGAGAAAACAATATATGTTTGCCAATCATGCGGTGTTACTTCTCCAAAATGGTCAGGCCGCTGTACTTCATGTGGAGAATGGAATACTCTTACTGAAGAAATTGAAATAACTGGCAGTAAAAAAAGAATTTCAGGTAATAATAATTCAATACTCCAGCGACCTGTCACATTAGCAGAGATACCTGAAGGAAAGATGGAAAGGTTTTCCACCTTTAACAATGAATTCGACAGGGTACTTGGAGGAGGTTTAGTTCCGGGATCAGTAATTCTTTTAGGTGGTGAACCCGGAATAGGTAAATCAACGCTTGCACTTCAAACAGCTTTGTCATTTAAGAATAAACTTGTTTTATATATCACCGGAGAAGAAAGTTTAGAACAAATTAAGTTGAGAGCAACCCGACTTATCGGAGAGAATGATTCTTGTTTGTTTTTATGTGAAACTTCTCTTCAAAATATTCTTGTGCAAATTGAAAATATAAAACCTGATATTTTAATTATAGATTCTATTCAAACTGTAAGTTCAGAAATTATTGACTCTGGAGCCGGAAGTGTTTCTCAAATAAGGGAATGTACAGCAGGGATAATGCAAAAGGCCAAATCCTTGTCAATACCTGTAATTCTTATAGGTCACATCAATAAAGAAGGAAGTATTGCCGGTCCCAAGGTTTTAGAACATATTGTGGATACAGTTCTTCAATTTGAAGGAGATAGAAATTATATGTACCGTATATTGAGAGCCAGCAAGAACAGGTTCGGATCTACAAATGAAATGGGAATATTTGAGATGTTGCACGACGGACTAAGGCAAGTATCAAATCCTTCAGAATTATTACTGAATTCAGATCATCAGGAGTTGAGCGGGACGGCAGTTGCAGCTGCCATTGAAGGTGTGAGGCCTTTTCTTATTGAAGTACAAGCCCTGGTAAGTTCAGCCACATATGGAAATCCCCTGAGATCAGCTACAGGATTTGACCTTAGAAGACTCAATATGTTACTTGCAGTTCTTGAAAAAAGGGCGGGGTTTAAATTGATTACGAAAGATGTGTATTTGAATATTGCAGGAGGAATAAAGATTGCGGATCCTGCTACAGATCTTGCAGTTATATGTTCTGTTTTATCTTCTAATTTCGATATTTCAATTAATCCTAATATTTGTTTCGCAGGAGAAGTAGGATTAACAGGAGAAGTAAGATCTGTGAACAGAGTAGAACAAAGAATTGCGGAAGCTGAAAAATTAGGTTTTTCTGAAATTTATATCCCATTTTCAAATAAAGGGGTTGATATTAAAAAGTATTCTATAAAAATTAACAGAGTAAAAAATGTAACTGAAACATTAAAAGGATTATTCAGAAAAAATTAAAATAAATGAGAGCAAAATATTTAATAGGATTATTGGTAATTATTTTTACATTTCTTTCTTGTAAAAGAGACCCCCTGCCTGAAGGAGCAATTGATAGAAAAACTTTTATAAATGTATTAACTGATATTCATCTGGCTGAAGGAATGTACTCTGAAAGACACAGATTAAAACTTGATAGTCTGGAGTCTGCTTCAACTTATATTTCAGCTTTAAAAAAATATAATGTTACCGAAGAAGCAATGCTTGCTACTACATTATACTATTCAAGACATCCCCGGGAATATGATAAAGTTTTCACTGAAGTGTTGAGCAAGATTAGTGTTTTAATTGAAGAAAACAGCCAGACTCAGGGTATTCAGGATAAAAAATGAAATTAAGGAAGATATCAGCACGATACATTTTTACTTCTATTGGAGAGGTTATTGAAAAGGGCATTATTGTTATTAACGAAGAAGGAATAATAATTGATGTTGTTAATACCTATGGTCAAATCACTGAAACAGAAGGACTGGAATATTATAGTGGTATTATTTGTCCGGGCTTTATAAATTCATTATTCGCTATAAAATTTAAAAATATAGCAGAGGCAAGGCAATATGATCTTTTTTTATTTAAAAGCGGGATAGTCGCAGCAGGAGATTTTTCTTATAAAGACAATTTAATTTATTATAAACAAGGCACAAAAATTTTATATCGCGAGATTACTTCAGGATTTGATTTGTTATCTCATTACTATAAAGGTATTGTTAAGTGTGAAAATAATGATAAAATTATTTCATGTTTAGCTTCCGGAATTAGCTCAGACACTAAATATCTTTCACTAAATAAAATAATTGTTGAAAAACTGGCATCAGAAACTATTGATAATTTTAATGATATAGTTGAGATGTCCTGTATTAACGGAGCAAGATTTTTAGGAATAGATGATAACTTTGGGTCCATAGAGAAAGGTAAAAAGCCAGGTATTAATCTTATTACTGGATTAAATATTAATGATTTAAAGAAAACCTCTGATGTTAAAGTGATGAGGCTTTTATAAAGTATTTATATTTGTCAGATGTCAACATTTTTATTTAACAATACAGTGTTTGGTCCGGTTAAAAGCCGCAGACTGGGTGTGTCTTTAGGTATTAATCTTTTACCAAATGACAGCAAATTATGCTCATTCGATTGTATATATTGTGAATGTGGATGGAACCCTGATTATCGTAAGATCAAATCGAAATTGCCTGAAAGAGTTGAAGTTAAAGAGTTACTTGAAAATAAGCTTAAGGAAATGAATCAAAAGGGAGAACTTCCTGATGTAATTACATTTGCTGGTAATGGAGAACCTACTTTACATCCTGAATTTGCTGAAATTATTGATGATACTATAGAATTGAGAAATGCCTATGCTCTTAAAGCAAGAATAGCAGTATTATCAAATTCAACAATGTTGCATAAAGCTAAGGTTGTTGAAGCATTAAAAAAGGTAGATGATAATATTTTAAAACTAGATTCAGCAATCATTTCAACTATTGAAACAATGAATATCCCCGGTAAAAATTTCAATTTTGATTCTATGATTGATCATTTGATAAGATTTGAAGGTAAACTGACAATACAAACAATGTTTCTTAAGGGGTCATATAATGGAAAAAGCTTTGATAACACTTCAGATAATGAAGTATTTGCATGGATAGAACTGCTAAAGAAAATTAAACCTCAAAAGGTAATGATATATACAATTGCCAGAGACACTCCTTTAGCTACTTTACAGAAAACAAGCTTAAAAGAATTAAACAGTATTGCTAAAATTGTAAAAGATCAGCTTTCTATTGAAGTTATTGTATCCGGATAGCAGATTTTTATATTATAATAACTTGAGTTTAATCTTTTTACCTTTATAGAATACATCCTGACATATCTCAGAAGGTTTTAAACCATAGCCATTTTTATCTGATACAATAACTATTTTAAATAACCTTTCCGTTATCATACCCTCATAAGATCCTTCGATATTACCAATAGTCAATGTTTTATCTTTTTCTGAATAATCAAACTTTATATTGGTAAATTTATTATTCAGGTACTCGTGTCCGTCATTATTATCTTCATAAAGAGAAAAGCTGGCATCTTTACCCGGATATATTCTTAATTCCATAGGAGCATTAAGGCTGTCGGATGTGTTACTTCCTATTGTTGCAAACGGAATTATTGAACCTGATTTAATGAAAAGCGGAATGTTGTCAATAGATGTTTCAACCATTATTTCAGAAATGCCGGTGAATTGCTTCCCCGACCAGAAATCAAACCAGTCATCTCCTTCAGGGAGATAGATTTTAGTTTGTTTTATTCCCGGATCGGTGATAGGACAAACCATTAATTTGAGTCCTAAAAGATATTGCGAATCAATATCGTGAACCTTTTCATTTTTTTGATAATCAAATAGTAGCGAGCGCATAAATGTCCTGCCTTCAAATACTACATCGCTTGCAGAGGAATAAATATAAGGCATAAGATGGTATCTTAATCTTATTGCATCAAGAACAGCTTTATATTCATTCCCATTTTTATTTAAAGTCATAATATCCCGGTCAGGTTTTGTGCCTCTGAATATTGGGGTTAATGATGAAAATTGATACCATCTTACCATTAATTCATTGAAGGTTGCCTGATCACATTCATTTTTCGGAGTTGATCCGCCAAGATTTGAACTCCAGTAAGGTTGTCCTGAAAGGGATAGATTTATACCTGCTGTAACCTGACTTTTCAATGTCTCCCAACTTGTTGGTATCTCACCAGCAATAACAAAAGTTCCGTATCTTTGTATCCCCGGAAAATTGGTGTGGGTCGGGATACATAATCTTCTGTTTATTGATGTGTTTAACAAATCTGCATATCTGCCTTTTAATTGAGAATAAGCTAATGCACACCCCAATCTGTTTTTTGTAAGTAATGCATTCTCAGTAATTTTTTTCTCCTCTTCAATAAAGTTATAATCCTCAGTAGTTTTTTTCTCTACAGGTATACCTTCACTTTCAAACAATTTTATTCTTGCATCCAGAGCATTTTGATCGGAAAAATTTCCCGGGTATAGCCAGTGTCCCAAAGCCCATCTGGGTAGCATTGGTACACTTCCGGTAAGTTTTCTTATTTCTGAAATCATTTTTCCCCATTCTGGTCCATAAATAAAGAAGTATTGAATTTCATCAGCAACATCAGAAGAAATTTCAAGCCCGCTTTTAGCATCATTAAAATGAGTTAGTGAATAATTATCCCAGATGAGTGCATATCCCTTTTCTGAAAACATTATAGGAGAAGCAATTTTGCTAACTGTTTGTTCGTGTTTAAAGCTTTTATTACGGATATTATATCTTTTATCTTTGTCATCCTGACCGAATCCATATATATGTTCATGAAATGCAAGAAAATATTTTTGTCTTATTTTATAATCTCCGTCATCAGATAAGGAAGGTTCAAAAAACCTGTCAGATTCAATTAGAAGTTTATTGCCATCTCTGTTAAATATTCTTACCAGTCCATCTTCCTGAACGCTGACAAGAATTTCCTTTGTTACAATTTCTATATTGTTTTGAGCATAACTTACCTTGAATTTAATTCCTTGTTGAGGTTTTGAATATGGAATCAGACTTTCGAAAGATGAAAAATTAACTTTCATTCCGGATATTATCTTAACTATATTGTCAGACCATATTTCAACTTTAAGTATTCTTGACTTTAATCCAATCCCTTCCAGATCTACGATTACATTATTTCCTTCAATCTTGTAAACAGACCTGGCAATTGCTGCTGAAGAAATTGTCAACAGTAATATTATCCACAATATTTTTTTCATATAGTACCAGTTAAAAGTCAATATTCAAATTTTAAAACCCCCTAATTGCTATAATTTAACTACCAAGCAATTTTCAGACCAAATACATTTCTAAAATAATAGTTTTTTGCAATAAAAAAAAGCTTGTAAGGTTAAACGATACAAGCTTTTTTTATTATTGAAAAAGTAGGATTATAACTTCTTGGCTATTTCTACTTCTTTGAACGATTCAATTAAATCTCCTGCTTTCAGGTCATTGAAATTAGATACATTCATTCCACATTCATATCCATGTGTAACTTCCCTGACATCTTCCTTGAAACGCTTCAGAGATCCAAGTTCTCCCGTATATATTACTATACCATCACGGATTACCCTTATCTTATTGTTCCTGATTATTTTACCGTCACGTACAATACATCCGGCAACAGTACCTACTTTTGTTATTTTGAAAACTTCCTGAATTTCGGCAGTACCTAAGATTTCTTCTTTTATTTCAGGTGACAACATCCCTTCCATCGCAGCCTTAATCTCTTCTATAGCGTCGTATATTATGGAGTAAAGCCTGATATCAATTTCTTCTTGCTCAGCAAGTTTTCTTGCAGCTAATGATGGTCTAACCTGGAAGCCAATAATTATGGCATCTGATGCAGATGCAAGCATTACATCAGATTCTGATATCTGTCCAACAGCTTTGTGTTTAACATTAACCTGTATTTCAGGGGTTGAAAGCTTAATGAGAGAGTCGGATAAAGCTTCTATTGAACCATCGACATCACCTTTAACAATGACATTAAGTTCCTGGAAGTTGCCGATAGCAATTCGACGCCCGATTTCATCAAGGGTAATATGCTTCTGGGTTCTCATTCCCTGTTCCCTTTGCAATTGCTCTCTTTTATTGGCAATCTGTCTTGCTTCACGCTCGCTGGCCATCACATTGAATTTATCACCGGCCTGTGGTGCTCCGTTTAATCCAAGTACTAATGCAGGTTCTGCAGGTTTGGCTTCTTTTATTCTTTGATTCCTTTCATTGAACATCGCCTTAACGTGACCCATGTGTGGTCCGGCAAGAATGACGTCACCTTCACGTAATGTTCCGTTCTGAACTAATACAGTAGCTACAAATCCACGACCACGGTCAAGCGACGATTCAATAACACTACCGATAGCTCTTTTATTTGGATTAGCCTTGAGATCAAGCATTTCTGCTTCAAGTAAAACTTTCTCAAGCAACTCTTCTATTCCAATACCCGATTTTGCTGAAATGTCATGAGACTGATATTTACCGCCCCATTCTTCAACAAGATAATTCATTTGAGCCAGGCGTTCTTTTATAGCTTCAGGATTTGCTCCCGGCTTATCAATTTTATTTATTGCAAAGACAATAGGAACACCGGCTGCGGCAGCATGATTTATTGCTTCAACAGTTTGTGGCATTACATTGTCGTCGGCAGCTACAATTATTATTGCAATATCAGTTACCTGTGCTCCACGTGCACGCATTGCTGTAAAAGCTTCATGCCCGGGAGTATCAAGGAATGTTATTTTTCTACCGTCCGGAAGTTCAACATTGTATGCTCCGATATGCTGTGTTATTCCTCCGGCTTCTCCGGCAATAACATTTGAACTTCTGATATAGTCAAGCAATGATGTTTTACCATGGTCGACATGACCCATTACTGTTACAATCGGAGGACGGAACATTAATGATTCTTCTGTATCCACTTCTTCCTCAATCGCCTGCATAACATCAGCACTGATGAATTCTACTTTAAATCCAAATTCTTCAGCTACAATGGACATTGTTTCTGCATCAAGTCTTTGATTTATAGACACGAATAAACCAAGTGCCATACAAGTCGATATAACCTGAGTTGCAGTAACATTCATCATGTTGGCAAGTTCATTAACTGATACAAATTCAGTTATCTTAATTATGCTTTGATTTTCTTGTGCTACAGCTTCCTCGTGAGCTAATCTTTCAGTGAAAGCTGCTCTTTTTTCACGACGATATTTTGAACCTTTTGATTTAGATTTAGTAGTTAATCTTGCTAATGTGTCTTTTACTTGTTTTTGAACATCTTCTTCAGATACTTCTTGATGTACTGGTCTTTTCCTGTTGCGCTGCTGCTGAAATTTATTAACAGGTCCTGGCCCTTTCTTGGCAGCCAAATCTTTCTTTTCACCAGAAACAACCGGACTGGCATTATTAGCGCTGTTACTGCTAATATCTACACGCTCTTTCTGAATTCTTTTTCTTTTTTTCTTTCTGGCTGCATCATCCAATCTTGGAGGCCTGTTATCTCTAGATTCAGCAGATTGAGGTGCAGGTTGTCCAGGCTGAGCTCCCTGCCTTTCAGGTCTTGCCTGATTAGCCGGACTAGTTGTTGCTCCTGATGATTCCTGCCTTTTCTGATTATCTCTTGCCCTGCGTTCTTCTTCTTTTTGCTTCTTTGATTTCTTTGGAGGACGAGTCCTCTGATTAAGAGAAGTCAGGTCAATCCTTCCTACTACTTTAAGGTCATTTTCAACCTTAGGTACATTTGTTATTATTTCATTTGAAGGAGTTATTTCAACTTCTTCTTCTGTTTCTTCTTCGAAAATAAAAGGTTTTACTTCTTTCTTTTCAACTGGTTTAGGTTCTTCTTTGATTTGAGGAACAACAGGTTCAGGCTGCTCTACTGTCTTATTTTTTTCAGGCTCAGGCAATTTTTGTTCGACAGGTTTTACAGGCTCAGCTTCCTTCTTTTCAATTGGCTTCTGTTCAGTAACACTTTCAGATGCAGACTTAGGTTCCGGTTTTTTTTCAAGGTCTATTTTGCCAACAACTTTAATCTCTTTTTTTGGCGTAAATGTTTTGATTTCTTCAACTTCCTTTTCGCGAGGAACTATTGGGACAGTCTTTTTAGCACTGTGGTCAGTGATTCTGAAGACTTCTTCATCTTCTTTTTCTTCTGACTGCTCTGATTCAGTTTCATAAATATCATCTATCGTCAGAGATTCATTTTTCTGATGACGATGAGTTCTTAAATTTAATTTTTCCGATTCCTTTTTCAAATCAATGTCCTTACTATACTCCTTTTGAAGTATAATATATTGTTCATCATCGATTTTAGCATTGGGATTCGGATCAACTACATGACCTTTTTTGTGTAAAAATTCAACCATTGTCTGAATCCCAACGTTGAATTCCCGTGCTACTTTTCCAAGTCGTTGTGTTCCTGTGCCTGATACCATATTAAACTTTTCGAATATTTTTATAAACTGACTGAACTTAGATTGATTAATCGTCACGATTCGAATTCGGATTTAAGGATTTTTAATACTTCATCGATAGTCTCTTCTTCAAGGTCTGTACGCTTGATTAAATCTTCACGTGAAAGGCTTAATACATTCTTAGCGGTATCACAACCTATTGCCTTGAGTTCATCGATTACCCAATCTTCAATTTCATCTGAGAATTCATCTAAATTCACATCTTCATCATCAGCATCCATTTCACGGTATACATCAATTTCATATCCCGTA
>JAGODU010000140.1 GCA_017998095.1 Prolixibacteraceae bacterium
TATCAACATATTATCAAATCCATTTAATCAGGAATATTTTTTCTTATCGGGAGTTTATTCAGTTAATCAGCAGGAAGTCGACGACATGTATGCTTTGATTTCAATAGAAAAGGCTAGGGAATTGCTTGAAATGGGGAATAACGTTACAGCAATTGAGATGAAGTTAAAAGAAGGCACTGATATTAAAAAATTTCAGAAAGGGACTCAAAAATTGCTGGGCGATAAATATAAGGTTTTGAACAGGTATCAGCAACATGAAGATTATTACAAGGTTACTGAAAGTGAAAGGTTCTTTATATTTCTGATATTAACCTTTATACTGATAATAGCATCTTTTAACCTTGTAAGTTCTATTGCAATGTTGATTATAGACAAAAAGAAGGATATTAATATATTGATTGGTTTGGGATTAACAAAGAAAGAGCTGGGCAGAATTTTCTTGTACGAAGGTATTTTGGTATCTTTTGTTGGAGCAATAACCGGGATTATTGCCGGAGTACTTTTATGTTTAGGTCAGATACATTTTGGATGGTTAAAATTTCCCGGATCATTTTCAGTAGAAAATTACCCTGTTGATATTCGTTTCGGAAACCTCGTTTTAATATTTATAACAGTAATAATTATTGGAGCGGTAGCATCATGGTTACCTGTCAAGTTTTTGCCTCAAAGATTTTTTCAATTGAGAGAAGATTAATATTACCTGCATTTTTCAAGAGAAAACCAGAATGTTGTTCCCTTTCCTAGCTGGCTTTCAACGTGAATCTTTGAACCGTTTAATTTAAGGAATTCATTGCATATAACTAATCCTAAACCAGTACCGCTTTCTCCTGATGTGCCATATTTAGAAGAAATGTTTTCAATTTTAAAGAGATTTGCAACTTCGCTTTCTTTCATTCCTATTCCAGTATCAATTATTTTAAAAATAATATCATGACCCTTTGATTCAACCTTAACCTCTACTGTACCTCCGGAATTGGTAAATTTAATAGCATTAGTAACAAGATTTCTTAGTACTGTTTGAATTGTATTCTTATCGGCATTGACTTTTAGCTTAGTATCAAATGGAAGAAGAAGATTGATGTTCTTATTGTTAGCAAGCTCATCGCAAACAGTTTCAACGTTGATAAGTAAATCATCGACAGGAATAGGTTTCTTTTTAATAGTAATTCTGTTAGTTTGGGTTTGAGCCCAAATTAGCAGGTTGTTTAGCAATTCAAGTGTATTTGAAGATGATTTATGAAGTGAGTTGAGATAAAGTTTTATTTTATCATCAGAGGAAGTGTCATATTGCATAAGAATAACCTCTATAAGCTGGTCAATTGATGTAACCGGGTTACGGAGGTCGTGACTTATAATTGAGAAGAATTTATTTTTGGTTTCATTGGCAAGCTCCAGGTCTTGTTTTTGTTTTTCGATATGCTCTTTTTGCTTTTCAATTTCTGAAGTTCTTTCATGAACTTTTTGTTCAAGCAGTAATTTTGCTTTAAACAAATTTTTGTATTTGTTCCTGAAATATATAAGAATTAATGCTGCAACCAATAGCAACATTGAAATTCTGAAAATCCATGTTTGCCAAAAAGCAGGATGCATATATATTTTAATATCGGTACTTTTTTCAGAGACAAGACCGTCTCTGTTACATGATTTTACACTGAATGTATATTCACCTGGGAAAAGGTTGGTGTACTGTACAAAGTTATTAGAATAGTCGGCTACTCTCCAATCGTTATCAAAGCCTGATAATTTGAAATAATATTTATTCAGGGAGGAAGGATTAAAATCCATTGAAGAGAAATAGAGAGTAATGATTCTGTCTTTCCTTTTTAAATGTACTTCTTCAGCTATATCAATAGATTCAGAAATGTTTTTAATGTTGGGTTTTGAAATTGACTTACCTGAAATATTGAGGCCAGTAATAATTGTTTTTTTAACCAAAGTATCAATTATCAGATTATCAGTGTTAGCATAATTGACACCTTCAACTCCTCCGGTATATATCAATCGTGAAGCTTTATCCCATAACAAAGCTCCTTTATTGAACTGGTTGTTTTTTAATCCGTTGTGGCGATAGAAGTTTTGGACATTTCCGGTTTCTCTTTCAATGAAGGAAATACCAGTAATCGATGCGATCCAGATGTTTCCTGAATCATCAGTAACAGCTCCCTGAATTACGTTATTAGATAGTAAATCAGGGGGTACAATTTTTGTTATTTTCTCTTGTGACGGTATAAAAAGAAAAATGCCCGATCCATCTGTTGAAATTAGAAGTGAATCAGGATTTTCAACGTAAATATCCAATATTCTTTCTTTTGGAAAATCAGGGAATGATTCACTATTACTATATATTTTCTTTGAATCGTTATTTATATTGAATTTTATTAAGCCAATACCTATATCAGCAACCCACAATATTGAATCACAAAGTTCAAGGTCGAAAACACTATTTCTGAACTGATCTTTTTCATCGAAATTAATAGATGAATAAGTCAGATTTTTTTTATCTATTTTTTTTATTCCGCCACCCCAGGAGCCACCCCACAAGAAATTATCATCCTGAGCAATAGCAAAAATAGCATGACTCCAGTCATCATTTCTGTTTATGACTTTGGTGAATTTTTTAGTTTCAGGATTAAAACGGCTTATAAAACCACCATCGGTTCCAATCCATATAATACCATCCGGGCTCATTTCAAGTGTAAGTATTGAATTACTGCCAAGTTCCGGATTGTTTTTCACGTTATAATTTTCAGTGTTACCTGTTTTAAGGTTATATTGCCATAGACCCTGACCTCTGGTTCCAATCCATAAATTATTATTATCTTTTATTAAAGAAAATGTATTTATTTCTATTGGTAAAGGTGAATCAGGGTTTTGAATTTTTAAATTTTTGAACATTTTTTCCTTAAGGGATAGCATGTAGAGGCCATTATCAATAGTACCTATCCATAAGTAATTATATTTATCGATAAACATAAGGTTAATGGCATTGGAACCAAGGCTGTTCGGGTAAAACTTATTTCTTTTATACAGGGATTTCTCGCCGGTGTTAATATCAATCTTATATAATCCATCTTGCCAGGTACTTACCCAGATATTTTCGTTTTCATCAATTACGATATCAGTAAGCAGGTTGTTATTAAAAAAAGATGGATCCTTTAATAGTTTAATCTGGGAATCATATTTTGGATTTAGTTTGTATAGATTACCAGTCCAGGTTACGAATAAAATAGTCCCGTTTTTTTGTTGGGCAATACCTTTAATTGAACCAATTTCAGAAAATTTTTCCTGTTCTTTAAAAAGGCTCAAGTATTTAATTTCTTCGGTTTCAGTATTGATGCGGAATACTTCACCCTGATTTAACCCGACCCATATATAGCCTTCCTTATCGCAAAGCATTTTAGTCACGTTGGAATTTATCCTTTTATAAGGGTCAGCTTCAGAAATGTTGAATCGTTTGAAAAGACCTGTTTTTTTATTGTATTTGCTAACTCCTTCTCCGATAGTGCCAATCCATATATTTCCTGATTTATCTTCGGTGATAGCAGAAATATTCAATCCTTCGTTATTCAATCCTGATAGTTTGATTCGGACAAAGCTGTTGGTTTTTCTGTCATACTTATTCAGACCGCCACCTATGGTTCCAATCCATAATTCATCATCAGAGTCTACATACAGAGAGTAGATGAAATTTCCGGATATAGAAGTAGAATCCTCAGGATTATTAGTGTAGTTAACAGTGTTGTATCCGTCAAGACGGTTTAAGCCATAGTTAGTTCCAATCCATATATATCCAAGTTGGTCTCGGGCAATTGCTTCTACAGTATTATGAAATAGCTTACCGTTACTTGTATTGAAACAAATAAAATCTTCATCAGTATTCTCCCCAAAAGCACCGTAAAAGATAAATAGCAATATTAAAAAGACGAAATTCTTCATCTTTTATATCGTTATATAATTAAATGATAAGACAAATTAAGGAAATTATTTGATATGAAGTAAGGTTAACGATAATATTTATGTTATCGCAATTTGAGTTGGTTTTAAGAAAGAAATCAGATAATAAAATATTATTATTTAACTTTTAGTATTAATCTTAATGATCCAAGTATTGTTTTAGATTTTATAAATAAAAGTCATAGTAGTTATTTTTTACAAATTGGAGACATTTCTTAGGAAGATTTATATTACGTTGATTTTCTATAGAATTTAAATCTGGTAATAATTAACCTCTTTACTGAAATTGATCTAAGAGTCTTTGTTTACTGAAGAAAGCCTGGAAATGATTAAAGAGAGTGAATGATGACAAAGAAAATAAATAAAAAAGGCTGTTAATTTTTTAACAGCCTTATGTTTTTCAGAAGGTAAAAGTAACACCAACCGTAAAAGGTGTAGTATCAGGTCCTAATCCTGATTTGAACAGCTTGGTGTTGTAATAGGTGGCATATAATCCAAAGCTTTCAAATCCTACCCTGGCAGTATAGCCCCAGCGAACAGGCGATAGATTGTGGTCGCCTTTATCTTTTCGTTTTTCTTCACCGATCTGTGTTTTTGTGTATTCGTTTATTTTTACTCCTCCGATTACTCCGGCAGTTATAAATAATCTGTCCTCGTCCCATTGTCCGGGTATTTGAAATTCAACAAGCAAAGGAGCAGTGATGAAGACCGTAGAGAGTTTACTTAATCTGAAATCACCCTCTGGCAGAGGGCTTGGTTGTATAACTCCATTTTCGTCCTTAATGATTGTTGCCCTGTTTTTAAATTTGTAGTCGTTAAAATTGACACCTAATCCGGTTACTAAACCAAAGTAAGAAGAGAAGCCGAAGCTATATTCAAATAAGTTGATATTTACTTCGAATGATTTTTCAGGGCTGGTCTCCATGAAGCTGACAGTACCTTCGGGATATAAAGAATAGTTTGTGTTAAGCAGTTGGTTTCCACCAAAGTCAATACCCATCCAATGGCCGTCAAATCTTTTACGACTACCATAATGCTTTCTGTCGTATTGTTCTCTTTCTTTTCTTTCCCATCTGCTTTCAAATTCATCTATCCGTTCAACGTCGATGTGGGTTTTGTCTTCATCAGTTGTGATCTCAATTGCATGTTTTCCAATTCTGATATGTACAGTATCCTTTTCACTTGTTTTAGTAGAATCCTTATACTGAACATCTTCTTCAGTTTCTTCTATCTCCTCTGTTTCGGTAACTGCTTCTGTAGAATCAGTGGCTGAAATAATTGAGTCGATTTTTACAATTTGCTGATCGTTGACTAATGATAAAGAGTCGTTCTCCGCAACCTGAACCGATTCTTCATTTGTTTGAGCAAAACCCGACACCGACAAAAGAACGGTAATAATAATTAGTGATATAAAATTTTTCATAGCTATTAATGTTGAGTAATTTTGATTTTATGTACCTGAGACGATTTCATGTTATAAAAAGTTACTCGGTTTTTATAATTTTATCATTTAAGAAAAATATTCAACAATGACCCGTGAAGAAGTATTAACCTTGCTTGAGGCTGTTTACTCAAAAGCCGACTATGATTACCTTTTTTTAAAGGCTGAAAAAGAAATTGATTTTTTCAATCTTATCTGGGATATTTCAAAAGAACGTCCTTTCAATAAATCATGGAGGTTATTGTGGATACTTGATCATGCTACAAGAAAGAAGAATGATTTTATAATTCCAATACTGGATGATCTGTATCGTTTAGTATTATCAACTGATAACGAAAGTTATATAAGGCAATCAATGTTGCTCATTTTAAGGTGTCCTTTAAAAGATGACTATATTTCTGAGTTATTGGAAAAGTCTATAGTATGGATGAATGATCCAAGGGGTAAGGTTTCGACTCAGGCACTGGGACTTGAATTTTTTTATCAGGTTTGCAGAATGTATCCTGAAATGAGTCCCGAGTTGATATCCAATATAGATGATTTGCTTGAACGGAGACCATCTTCAGGAATGAAGATTAGATTAAGGAAAATAAAGGCAGAGCTGGAGGAAATATTTACAGGATATTAAGATTATCTGTTTGTCAATGGAATTGAGAAAGCAAATAATCTACTTTGATATTCAATAGATTTAACTTCACCGCTAATGTTTGTGGTATATTTAAACCTTTCTTCAGAAGCATCTTTAATTGATTCAAGGGCAGAATTTCTTATTTTATTTAAATTTTCCCTGCTTGCAAATTCATTTAATTTTTGTGCAATAAACTCTCCGATAGTAAGGTATTTAATTTTTTCATTTTCAGATGGATTATTGCTTACAGAAATTAATTCAAAATCTTGCTTTTTGTTATCGGAATAAACCAGGATATTTTCAAGGGGTGTCATTCTGGAAATTTTTAATTCTGTCAGGGAGTCTTTTGCCGGTTCAAAATATATTATATCTTCAACTTCTGTTTTAATTTGCCGGCTAGTAATAGCAGGTTTATATTTATTTATTTTCACAACAGGGATTTTAGGACTTTCAAAAAGGGCGTCATCAATATTGGTTTTAACATCATTACTTGTTGTAAAAGATTCATTTATCTCAGCAACAATCACTTCTTTGGGTTTTTCATCATATTTGGAAAAGATAGCGAACATCACTATTAAAATTGCTGCAACATTCCACCATTTAAGAATAAAAGGATTTTCAGTCTTTAAAAGTTTGTTTTTTGATTTATAAATTATGGAATGGTCAGGAATTAAAATTGAAGATTTATAAAGGGTTAATTCTTTTTTTAATCGGGGCTTATTTTTTATGCTTATAAGAAATTCCTTTTTTTCATCAGGATTTAGGTCTCCTTCAATAAATCTGATACATTGCTCTTCCGAAACATCGGGCATATCAATATCTTCTTTGAACAATGATTGTCCTTCATATTTAATTATTTCATTATCTGTAATTCTTATTTTATCCAGACCTTTAAGTTCTTCAGCAAGGTCATTATTCTTCCTTAGGAAATCAATTAATTCATCGATTTCCAAGGGAGTAAGATTACCATCGAGATAATCTATAAAGAATGATTCATAATTATTGCGGTTGATTTTCATTTCAAATTACTTTTTCAATTTGTCCAATATAATTTTTAAGAAAAACCCTTCCTCTGTATATATAAACTTTAACCTGAGATTCATTTAACCCTGTTATTTTACCAATTTCTTCATAAGAATAGCCTTCATAGTCTCGTAAAAGAATAACTGATCTTTGTATTTCGGGTAGTTTTGCAAGAGCCATATCAAGTATTTCTTTCAAGTCGTGATGATGTTGGGTTTCAGATCTTACAGGCATATCATTTACGTCTGTAATAATTTGTTTTTTTTCTCTTCTGATAAAATCAATCATTGAATTATGAGCAATACTAAAGAGATAAGATTTGGCAGTAGAGTAAGGGATATCACGGCTTTGCCTCCAGAGTTTCTCATAGCTTTCCTGTACTAAATCAGAAGCTCGATCATTATCTCTGATATTTTTTAAGATATAGCGATACAATCTATCCGAGTATTTATTTACTATGTCATTATACTCTGCAGTAGTCATTGGCATAAAGCGCTTTGGATATTAGACGCCGGAGGGAGTAAAAAAGTTACAGAATAAATAAAAAAAATTGAATGTTATATTTTAAGATAATTTGTAGTCCTTAAAAAGACATTTAAGCACCTTATCATGCTTAATAAAGAATTAAACTTGTATTAGTTTTTTTAAATATAAATTGAAAAATAAAACATCATGAGCAGATACATTCTATTGCTGGTATTAGTATTATCTTTAAAAATAGCATTGGGTGCGACTTGGTTTGTTGCAACGACCGGGTCAGACAAAAATTCTGGGACTTCAATAAACGAACCTTTTCTGACTCTTGATCAGGCAGTAGAAAATTTTCAAAGCGGAGATAGTATTATCATAAGAGGAGGAACATATAAACATTCAGTGACTATCAAATTAAGTGTGTCAGGGAGTGAAGGTAAAGAATGTTATCTTCTGGCATATCCTGGTGAAGTGCCTGTTTTGGATTTTTCCGGTACTGCCTTTGGCAAAAGAGGTATCGACCTGACAGGAAGTTACTGGTTAATAAAAGGTTTGCATATAACATTGGCTGGTGATAATGGAATGATAATAAAGACCGGGGGAAATAATCTTATAGAAAACTGCTCATTTTACAGGAATAAGGATAGTGGTCTTCAAATTGGAGGAGGATCTCATGATAACCGGATAATAAACTGTGATTCGTATTTCAATGCAGATCCAAGTGATTATGGTGATGCTGATGGCTTTGCATGTAAACTTGATGTAGGGACCAACAATTATTTCTATGGATGCAGGGCATGGGTAAATGTTGATGATGGTTGGGACGGGTATTTACGGGGAGCAGAAAATATGACAACCATTGTAGAAAATTGCTGGACATGGGGCAATGGATATCTTGAAGATGGAACAGATCCGGGAGCCAAAGCAAATGGTAATGGTTTTAAAATGGGTGGAAGTGATGATAAAACGCTAAAACATAATTTTATAATAAAGAATAGTCTTGCATTTTATAATAAAGCCAAAGGTTTTGATCAGAATAACAACATGGGATCAATGCAGGTCTATAATTGTACCGGATTATTCAATGATGGAAATGATTTCAGCATTCCGGGTATATTGGCATCCGGACAAACAGCCGAAGTTAAAAATTGTGTTTTAGCTGATGGGAAAAAGAGTTTGAATTCATTTGTAGTACAGGAGTCAAATAGTTGGGACAGTAGATTTACCGTAACAAAAGAAGATTTTTTAAGCTTTGACACGACCGGAGTTTCCGGGTCAAGGAAAGATGATGGTAGTCTGCCGGATATTTCTTTTGTTCACCTCGCAGAAGGTAGTGATTTAATAAATGCAGGGATAGACCTTGGTTTACCATTCAATGGTTCAAAACCTGATTTGGGGTGTTTTGAAACTGATTATTCAAGCAGTTCCTTATTTAATAAGACTATTGATGATGATTTGAATCTGAGGGTTAAGTATTCTGGTTATTCACAACTTGAAATTTCTTTTATTACACAAGATGAAAATGATTTCAATTGCAATCTTAGGGATATAAATGGAAGAAAAGTTTGGAGCCTGACAAAATCAGCAGGGAGAGGAGAGAAAGAAATTATTAATATTGGAACTTCTTTATTTCCAGAGGGAATATATTTATTTCAGGTAAAAACAAGCAATAGAAACATCATAAAGAAAATTGTAATTAGAAAATAAAAGGGCAATAAGCTTTTAAAAAGATTTTTTGTTGCTGATTAAAAAAATTACTATTTTGATTTGCTGTATTTTCAGATTAGATTAACTGCAAAAAAAAGTAATTGTATAGCAATATGGAATTTGGTAATTATTCAGGAGCAACAAAAAATAATGTAATAAAAAAAATCATTTCTGTTGGGTTTATATTCTTGATTACAAGTTTAATATGTTTTGGGAATAATAAAAAAACAAGGGAAATAATTTCCTTTAATGGAGATTGGAAATTCTTTAAATATGAAACATCTGAACAGGCAGATAATCTTATTTATGATGTTCGTCCAAGGGAGGGAAAAAGTAATTTGATAAAAGAGGCTGATGCTAAACCTGAAGAAGCTGAAAAAGTAGAAGCAAGTCAGGAAGTTTTAAAGCCATGGATTCTTCCTACTGCAAATAATTTCATCAACGATAATTCAAAACATTACAAAAGACCAGATGGTAATCCGGGAAGTAATTTTCCTTTTGTACAATCTGATTTCGATGATTCAGGATGGGAAAATATAAGGTTACCTCATGACTGGGCAATAAAAGGTCCTTTTCAGGGAGGTTGGAATTCAGAAGTGGGAGGAGGGATGGGGCGCTTACCGATAAATGGAGTTGCCTGGTATAGAAAAAAATTTATTATTGATCCAATTGATTCTTGTAAATCAATTTTCCTTGATATTGACGGAGCCATGTCTTATGCTATGGTTTGGCTTAATGGTAAACTAATCGGGGGATGGCCATATGGTTATAATTCCTGGATGCTTGACCTCACACCTTATTTAAATTTTGGTAAAGAAAATCAACTTTCTATAAGGATTGATAATCCTAATAATTCAGCACGCTGGTATCCCGGAGGAGGAATATACAGGAATGTTTGGCTTACAAAGACTAATAAAGTTCACGTATCTCAGTGG
>JAGODU010000141.1 GCA_017998095.1 Prolixibacteraceae bacterium
CATTCGTTTCATTAATCAACCTATATAAGAGCAAATACAAGGTCACAGAAATAGATCTGTCGGGGTCAGATTTATGCCGGTTATGTTATTACTCGTTTGATGATAAAGCATATTATAATCCTGATGCAAAGGGTTTGGCTTTTGAATACAGAACGAAAACAGAAATGTCCATACCAGTGCTTAATTCAAAAATTGAGGGGTATTATTCTCGGTCGGGGAACGATCCAGAAAGGGCAAATCTTAAAGTAGTTCAGAATATAGTTCATTGGTGCATGAATGAAAACGTCTCATTGCTTGATAATTATAATGATTGGATTAGAGTGATGTTTGCATTAAAGAATACTTTCGGTAATTCCAAAATTGGATTTGAGCTTTTCTCTCAGCTCAGCTCAACATCTTTTAAATACAAGCCGGAAGAATGTGCCAGGAAATGGGAAGAAAACACCGCTGCTAATAACTGCACTATGGCCACCATAGGAACTATTATTTATCTGGCTAAAAAAAATGGTTGGCGCCCACCAAGGACTCTTCATGTTGGTCTGAATTCTGATGTAAATACCAAGATTACCGAACTGGAAGAGAATAATATTCGGGTCAGGCGTAATGAACTTTCCCACCAGTTTCATTACACAGAGTCGATTGATAAGGATATCTGGATACTTGGCGATGAATATTTGTTCAGCAAAATAAAGCTTACGTTATTTGGATTCACTACCAAAACAGAGGCGGTTGTTGATCTTCTGAATTGTATTTCCCCAAAGTTTAATCCGGTTAAGGATTTTTTAAGTTCATTGCCCGAATGGGATGGCCAGGACAGATTTTCTGAATTGCTTTCAACCCTTACTCTAAAGAACCCGGCAGATCTGAAAATAGCTGAATCATTATTAAGAAAATGGATGATTGGTGTTATTAACGGATTACATAATTGTCCCGAAAACTCTGGTAATGCTTCGATATCACCAAACGAAAACATGTTAATATTGATAGGACCACAGGGTATAGGAAAAACAAGATGGATGTGGAAATTAGCACCGGAAAAATGGAAGAATACAATATTTGCGGAAAAGCTGAGCTTTGATTTTTCAAGTAAAGATGATCATTTATTGTCCTGCCAAAAAGCAATAATCGCTCTTGATGAGTTATATCCTGTATTATATTATAGGGCAACCAATGAACAGCTTAAAGGATTTCTAAGCCAGAAAACTTTCAGTATAAGAGTGCCTTATGGAAAAGCAAATACAGATTTTTATAAAATTGCTTCATTCATTGGCACATCAAATCATAGTGAGATAATTACTGACACAACAGGATCAAGACGCTTTTGGCCTATTGAAATTACAAATGCAGACCATAAACATGAAGTAGACATGTATCAACTATGGTCACAAGCTTATACACTATGGAAAGCAGGGGAACAACATTGGTTAACAAGAGCAGAACAAGAAGAGTTATCAAAATACAATGAGCAATTTACAAAGATACACCCGTATGAAGAGTATATTAACCGGTTCGTTAGGCCTGGTAACGGACAATACACAGCCACCCAAATTGCAGAGTTTATAAATGAGCAACTGGAAAACAAAAACGCGGTCAATCCGAACCACCTGGGAGTATATCTTAAAAAGGCTGGTTATTTTAATGTTTCAAGGACCATTAACAAAGGGACTCACCGTGTATACTCTGTTTTTCTAGTAGTAAGGCCCACAGGGCTTATAGAAGCAACGACAATGAAAGTCCAGAATGAGACGGATTCAGAATTAGAATTCTGAATCCGTGCAAGATGAGAAAGCAAATTACAAGTATACATTAGATAGCAAGGAAGTTTATATTTTTTAAGGGATGTTTATTAAGAAAGATATAAAATGATGGATTTAATATTTCTTTTGTAATGTTGTAATATTATTGATAATCAGTGCTTACATTCGGCTTTGAGTGTTGTAATTACTGTAATTATGTGTAATTCATTAGAATTTGAATACCTGCCTGAACCAGATTTCGGCAGGTTTTCTTTTTGGTACATCAGAAAATCATGCAGAGCTATTCTGAGGCCTTCTGGCAAGCATATTTATCATGATTATAATTTATCTTTCCAAGGTCTGAAAGCGCTTCCAAGGGCTCCAGAATGCTGGTCTGAGGCATAAAAAAAGTCCGCCGGGTCATGACGGACTTTCAGGTATTACAAAAGTCATTTACTCAGTTGACTTTTTTCTGACCGGCGGTGTGGGTAACTCCTTTTGCAGCTCAGTCAGTTCCTTCTTAAGCTCGGTGATCTTTTTCTCAACGGCATCTCCTACCGGCAGCCCTATCGCCTTCATTGATTCGACAGTTCTTTCGACCTTACGCAGTTCGGCCTTTTTGCCATTAAGCTCACGCTTCATCTGAGACACTACCCCCCGGTTTACAATCGTTAATACTTTCTGAATGGTTTCGATGTCCGGTTTGGATGATGTCCATTCCTCAATTGTTTTAAACATTTTTGCTTTCATAATGTGTTTATTTAGTTTAACATATACCTGCTGCCAAAATTCAGCCAGGTTACAGATCATATAGTTTTTCAGCCCATTCCTTCTTTGTGCTGAAGTCAAATGAGGCCAGATAGCTCTCGGTTGTACGTATATCTGAATGACCAAGACTCTCGGATATGAATTCAAGTGATGCCCCGTTTCTTTTCATGACAGTTGCAAAGCTGTGCCTCGCTGTGTAAGTTGTAACAGGTTTTTTAATCCCTGTTTTTTCTGCTATTGTTTTCATGCCCGCATTTATGTCCGAATAAAAGTCATGAATCCGGCCATGCATTCGTTCGGGACTCAAACCTGGTTTAAGAATTTTAAATACATAGTTGTAAGGCCTTGAAGGATCATTCCCCCATTTCTTAATGATTTGCTTTACAGGCGCAGTCAATGGAACCACGACAGGCCTCTGTTGTTTCCTGGTAGAGCTTGTTTTTGAACGGATGAAAGTAATTGTCTCTGTATCTATATCCTTAAATTTCAGGTTGGCAATGTCCTTTGTGTTTATGCCGTTGCACAGGTAGCTGAACAACCACATATCTCTGGCCCATTCTTCTCTAGTCCCTGGCTCAGGTTTGTATTCCCTGATTAGTCTGATTTCTTCCTTGTCAAGTGCCTTTTTAACATTCCTGCTGGTAGGTATTTCATATTTCCCCTTCCCGAAGGGATATTGCTCACTTGTTACTACTCCATCTTTTATGGCCTTATTAAACACTGCACGGAGACATCTCAGATACATGCCGATAGTTGATGGGCTGTTATTTCGGGACATATGTCTTTCATAGGACTGAAGCCATTCAACTGTTATATCATTAAATGAGAAATTCTGTCTCCTGTTAAATGCCCTGAATGAATTCAGACTGCATTCTGCCATGCCTTTTGAACTGATCCTCGCAGTATCCTTTGCCCTGTCTATCTCAGCCTGAAGGTATCTGTAAACATTATTCTGATCTGATCTCGGTCTGAAAAGCCGGGCTTCAAACTGAGTAAATGAGAAGGGATCAAGGCTGTGAATTACATCACTGGCCTTTCCTTCAATATCGAGCAGCTTAATTCTCAGCTCATGAAGGTCACCTCTTGCCTGACCGCTGAAAATTCTTACGAATTCTTCTTCATGTGCAGAGTAAGGAAGCGTGTAGTATTTCGGCCTCCTGTTATAAATTATTCTTAGCTGGATTGGTCTCCTGCCATCAATTTTGCTCTTCCTGCTACTATGAGCAAGAACTATTTTTGCCGTTGCCTTATACCTGTTGATCATACAATATACCCCTCCCAAAATTTTATTATTGTATGAAGTACCAGGGCCGCGGTTGTCGTTTTCCGAAAATATTTTTTCAGATGATAAACAAAAGGATAAACATTTCCGGTGAATAACGGCAAAAACCGGAAAATTATCGGAACCGATAGCCATTGATTACCAACCATATGGAGAATAATGGTTAGTTCTGGCAGATAATGACTACCGTAAATATATTACTCATAATCAGGGGGTCGCTGGTTCGATCCCAGCTGGGCCCACATACAAATAAGCGCAAACAGACAATTTATGACTGAATGCGCTTTTTTATTGTTGCTCCTACTGAAACTATACTGAAACAAATTAGTGATTTATTGTGCCGCCCCCAAGTATCCTGTCTAAGGTTAATAAGGAATTTCGGGATTGCAGATTGAGTAAATGATTAAAATGTGTGTCACAAACTTAAATTATCTGGTTAAATTTATTTGCATAATTCTGAAAGATTTCTGAAATTTGATCAGGTGGCATCCACTTGTTTGAATGCAGCGAGATATTTCTCACTATTCCCAGACAGCACATCTAAGGAATACAGACAATGGATGCTGCCTTTTTTATTCCGGTCTATACTGAGTCTTCAAATAAAATCATAAAAAAACCTGGTCCCAAAAGCCCAGGTTACGACGCTGCATAATTAAAATATTGGCAGATAGAATATTACAGAATCAGGCAAGTATTTTTAATGAATTAATAGCCTCATATTATGAGATCTGCGACATTTTTGTATTTTATAAATGGTAGGTACCATATAGAAGTATAAGGTGTCTTTAATATCATGTAAATGGCTCTAAATCAAATATATCATGTATGCCATATAATTGATATTGAGGATTATGATTGACATGGGGAATTAGGGAGTGAATCTGCAAAAACCGTGACGAGTTTATTAATGCTACCGTCCGTATTAGCGGTTAGGGCTATTTTAAAATTGTCACGGTTAAAGAAGCTACCAAGGTGAGGTATCTTTTTAAGTCCAGGTAAACAGCACTGATTTGTCAATGTGTACGAATTTGTCTAGTTGGAGGAAATCCCTTGAATATTTCTACTATCTATCAATAATAATTTTTAAATCCTTTAACTATATTTCGGAACCAGACTGGCAAGTGTAATAAGCTAACTGGCAGATTGGCTAGGTAAACGAATGCTAAAGAGCTTATTACATTTGTCCGTGAGTTAGCTGTAGGGCAAATTTTGAGCTTATCATGTTATAACGAGGTTTTATCTTTGGCTGCATTTCCTCCATGCAAGCGGGACAGGCTGGAAGGCTCTTTACGCAAACAAAAAATTTCTTTTAAATATATAATTTGATTTTGCGTAATGTGCCTGACAGCGAAGGGATGGTTAAAATCAAGGTAAATTCTTTTTATAATCTACTTTCTCAAGTTATGACTATAGATACTGAATTTCTCATATACAGACATAGTAGGTATTCTTTATTTCGGAAAGTATTTTCTTTGCAGATGATAAAAGAAGCGCTGGCACTGTCTGCTTATCCACTTAAGGATTTTTAAGTGAATTAACACAACCAATTATTGGCGAAAGAATCTCAATCGTCTTTGTAGCTTTCCTGGGTGAAAATAATTTCATCTTTTAACATGAGCAACAACCAACTGCACTCTGATGAAGCGTGGCAGGTAACATGATAGCTGCCATTTTTTTCTATTTCTTGGATGCATCTCTAATACTATTCATAGTAGAATCCTATTTCTGTTTCTCACTTTTTATTTTGCTGTCTAATATCATATTAAGAAAAACAGTCGGCTGCAAAAAGAAGTTCTGATTTTCATCCAATTTTTCTTTGATTAACGTAAGTCCACCATTGGTATATGCCTCCATTGTTTGCAATAATTCTTTAATAGCATCCTTCTCACTAACCTCACCTTTTTCTAGTGCCAGGAGATCGAGACTCGTTTTTGCAATAAGGGCAATGAACATATACTCTTGAAGAATTGTAAAATCTGTCCTTTCAAGACGGCCTGCTTTGCTTCCCCAAAATTGAATTGGATGTCCAAAATCATCCTTCTTTGATGTTTCAGGAATAGGTATATACTCGTCTTCGTAGAGACCTAAAAAGAAGGCATACATATATAATTCGTAGTTATTGCTGAAATGCTTACCTAAATCAACTTTGGATTTTTCTGATCCTCCTCCTTTCTTACTTAGTGGATCAAAAAGTAATTTTCTGAATTCTTCACTGTACTTTGGTACCTGAGTTTTCCATTTGTCAAACAGATTTCCCATATTACAATACAATTACTTGAGTATTCAAAGTACTAAGATTTTTTTTGTTGAATGGTCGTTCAAGACAAATCCAGAATGCTTTATTTCTCTTTACTCCACTAAACTCTTTTTTAATCTCCAGCTTATTTGTTTTCTCATTTAAGACAAGAAAATCTTTTATTAAAAGAATTTTCTGATTTGTATTTTCATAAATCAGATTAAGAAATTGGCTTGTTTTGGTTTCACCAAATGAAGACGTTGGTGCATCAAAAATCATTGGATAGCTTTCTTCGCTATATTCTGCAGCTAATTCCGAAATTGCAAGCAGTATTGAGATATGCATTGATGTTAGCAAAGATTGATTAGGTAGATGAAATATCCTTCCATCAGATTCCTGTAACTCAATTTTCACAATATCCTTTCCTGCAATAGTTTTCTTGTTGAAAACAATTGTCCCTGTAAATGCTTCGATATTAATTCTTTCGAAAATTGAATTTGATTTTTTCTGTAGAATCTGAATGAATTCATCAAATTTTTTCTGTTTTGTGGAATTAAATATTTCTTCTATGTCTCTTAGCACTTCTCGGGTCTTTAACAAAAAAGTATTTACATTCTGAGTATCAATTGCATCCTTCTCGGTTTTTTTCTGCTTTAATTTTTCATCAATTTCTTTAAGTTGTTTTTTATAATCTGTCAACTCTTTGTTTTTGTTTGTTAAATCACGCTGCCAACCATTATAATTCTTTAATACACTTCCAAGCTTTTCGGCCCCCAAGCTAGAACTTCCAATTACTTTTTCTCTTTCAGATATTTCAATATTAAGCTTTTGTTGCAATGATTCTAATTCTTCCCTGCGTTTTTTATTAAAATCAAATAGGTCTCTGATGGTTCGTTTCACAGATCGTAGCTTCGATAAGTTATCTTCATGGCTTACTGCCAAATTGAACAATCGGCTTATGTAGTCATTTTTAAATAAAACCTGATCCTCAATATCATTTGATTCTTCTGGAATTTGGCTTGTTAAATATTCTTCGAGCCTCTTTAACATAAAGTTGTAAGCTGAGCTTCCTTTTTTCGCCGGTCTATTACACACTTTACATAATTCATCTTTCAACATTTCTTCCATATGTGCTTTTGAAGGAACACCTGTTGGCAAGGGTATTGAATTATTAAGAAGTTGTGCTCTCATCAAATCCTTCCCTTTTTTAATGCCAATCTGTTTTTCATAATCAGTTTGAAGTTCTCGCTTTTTATTTGAAAGAGCTGTTATTTTCATTGAAAACTCATTATGAATCTTCTCAAAGTTTACTAAGATGCAATTTTTATCAAAAAGTGCCGTTGTATAATCTTCATCAATACAACTGGATATCTTGGACATCTGTTCTTTAATATGATTAATCCTTCCATTTATAGTATTTAGGGCTTCGGCATTGGTAACATATTTTTCAGCCTCTTGAATGAACTCTTCTGTTTTTCTTATCTCATCCTCGATGGAATTAATAATAATAGTAGCTCCGTTTTTATCTCCATTTAAGATCGAAATCTCGTCTTCGAGGCATTTATAATCCCTAAGGCTTTTAGAATTGTTGCGAGTTGCTTCTTCCACTGCTTTTTCCGCTCTTTCCCTCAGATATTCACCTTTTTCAGAATATATTTCATAGTATTTAGCGCTGGAGAAAGAATTAATAAGGTTCATTAAAGCATCATCATTCTTAAAAATATCAAGCTGTGCTTCTCCTTTGAACATGGAGTACTTCCTGATTTTTGAAGGAAAAACTCTTTCAAGCAAGTTGATGCCATCAAATTGACTTCTTTCGCCAACTTTATTTTCTTCAATACCCTCTACTGAATAATTTGAAGTAGTACAATAACTTACACCAAGCTTTTTTACAATAAAAGATTTGGCAATAGTTTTCTTTTCATCATATTGTTCTACATTCATAGCTACCCGAACTCGAAATTGTTCATTAACATCAGCATTTGCCAAAGCTTTTGCGGAGATCAACAAATCAAGATTGCGATCATTACCAGTAAAGAGCCATTCGAGAGCTTCAAAAAATTTTGTTTTCCCTTCTCCATTTTCGCCAAGGATTATATTTAATCCCTTAGAGAGCTCAAATTCCTTAAGCCCATAGTAGCAGAGAAAATTCTCTAAAATGATTTTCTTAATAATCATATTACAGTCTGATTAAGATGTTGAAGTATAATATCCCTCAAAGCCTTGTCATTAATAACCTGAGGAGATTCCAGATTCTCAATTATTAATGCGATGGCTTTGATTATAGGAATATTAGATTTCATAGCTTCTCGAATAGAACATGGCATTTCGGCAGCTTTAATTTTGTACTTGTCTTTTAAAATTTCATGCTCTAAGAAACTTTTAAGGATATCATCTTTCCTTGCCATATAGAAGAATATTTATTCAAAGATTAAGTCATTCAAGTTAAGATTGTAGGAATCAATTGTTTCATTTAATGCTTCGTAAGTATCTATTTTATTCATAGATAACTCTGAAAAATCTACTACTCGTTCCAATTCTTTTTTAAGAAGATTTCTCTCCATCTCATAATTACCTTGATCCGAAAAAATTCTTGGCACAACCACCAAATCATGGATTACTGCAAATATTTTATCTTTATGAAGTCGTAATACCCTACCTCTTCTTTGTATAAATTGTCTTGGATTACCTGTACTCGAGCAAAAGACTGCTAATTCAGAACGAGGTACATCAACACCTTCATCGAGGCATTTCATTGAAGTTAATACGTGTACAATACCTTTTTCAAAATCATTGATTATATCGTCCTTGCCTTGAGTCTGCGAAGTATATTGTTTAACCATAATTGATTCATCAATATCCTTCACAATTCTTGTGTATTCATTTATTAGACGAAATTCTTCTTCATCTTCTTCATATTCATCAATTTTACTATAATCGGGTTCTAGTCCTTCAGGAACATAAATTAATGAATACTTCAAATTTCCTTTATTTCTGAATTCATTGTGAACAATTTGTCTGAAAATGGTTTTCTTATTTACAGCTTTGTGAATGATTCTTTTTCTCTGTAACAATAGTATATCTACTTCCTGGCATTCTTTGTAGCGACCTGTTTTTGAATCAAAGTACTTCAGTAGCTGCTTTGAAATTTTAATATATTCACTAAGTTCTTCGTCGGTTAAATAAACTATATGAGGGAAGTATTTATACTTGCAAAGCCATCCTAAAGCTAATGCTTGCTTCATTGAATAAGAAAAAATGTAGGGACGAGTATCATTGAAAAAACTATCAATTGCACTATTCCCTTCTAAATCATATTTTCTACTAGGAGTTGCGGATAAACCAATTCTTTTCTGAAGGTGAATGCCTGGTAATAATTTTAGGAGACTAGCTGCTCCCAAGTTGTGTACTTCATCTGCTATCAATAAGGTTTCTTGTGGCAGTAATTTAAAATGGCTCAGGAATTTGGCTCGTATTAGAGATGCATAGGTTACAATTACAATGAATGAGATATCTGTCAGTCTTGAAGCTGCATTGAAGAAAGAAAGTTTATCATTCCATTTCTCTTTTGAGCTAACAGTTATAACATTTTTAAAATTAAACTTAGAACATTCCCTTTTCCATTGCTCAAGAAGAGCGGTTGTAGGTACAGCAATTATTGCTTTGTAACTTTTCGTTTGCTTGTGAAGTTCTAGTAAGCAGTTTAAAGAAGTGATTGTCTTACCGGTGCCAGTTGCCATTTCAAAAATACCTTTGTAACCGTTCTCGATCCATTTATTATAAGCGTCGATTTGATATTGTCTGGGACCGTTAGTATATGGGAACCTTGGCTGACTTTGAATATCCTCAATATGATTGATTAGTTTCTTATACGTACTTTTAGTCTTGTGGTTTGACAAAAAAGTATTCTTTTTAGATGCTAATTCTTTTTCTGTGATTATAAGTTCTTCAATAGATTTATTTCCGAATTCGTTTTTAATAGCAACTTGTATCTGATCAATATTTAAGGGCATCTCTAAAAACTCATTGTTGATATATTTGTCTAATTGTTAATAAAATATGATTGATTTTGTTGACAATATTTTCTTTCTTAGTAAGAAAAGCACGAGATGAAAAATATAAATGATTT
>JAGODU010000142.1 GCA_017998095.1 Prolixibacteraceae bacterium
AAGTTATCAGTATAACCTGCTGGGCGATAAGTTCTTCAGTAATGAAGACAGCTATACTTATCCAACCTCGATGGTTGGTTTAAACCTAAAGATTCCCATTTTTGCCGGTATGTCAAAAAATGCAAAGCTTAAGGGTGCACAGATTGAACTTATGAAACTTAAGGAAGATGAGCAGTCGCTAAGCAAATCGCTCAATATGGCATATCAAAATGCATATCTGAAGCTGAACGATAGCAAACGTACAATTAATGCACAACGTCAGAATATGGAGCTTGCAGGAGAAGTATTCCGTGTATCGGAATCAAACTTTCAGCAGGGAATAGCTTCCTTATCTGATGTGCTTAACGCCAATTCATCTTTAATCCAATCTCAAATCAGCTATGCCGATGCACTGAGCAAGTATATGACAGCATATATCGATTTGCATAAGGCAAATGGCACAATCAAAGACTTATTAAACAGTAAATAAAATTATAACATATGAAAAGAGTAATTAATACACTTGTAATCGTGGCTATAATAGCCGCAATAGTCCTTGTTCTAAGGATGAACAAAAAAACCAATCAGCAAAAGACAGAGTTGGCTTCAATGGTAGCAACAGCAGTACCTGTTCAGATTGATGTGGTTGGTGAAGAAGTTTTTACCACTGATTTTATTTCCAATGGAGTACTTGAGCCAATCAGGGAACTTTCTTTTGTTTCAGATGTATCCGGTCGGGTAGTAAGCATTGCGGTAGAAAAAGGAAGCTGGGTTCAAAAAGGACAAAAATTAATCAATATTGATGATGAAATGCTTAAGGCTGATTTCACAGCTAATGAGGCAAGTTATAATGCTTTGAAAACTGATTACGAACGTTTTGAAAAGGCAAAGGAAAATGGCGGTGTTACAGCTCAGCAATTCGATAATATCCGTACACAGCTTATAGCAGCAGAAAGCCGTTATATCGTTAGCAAGCGCCGTTTGGCTGATGCAACAATTAAATCACCTATATCAGGATTCATTAATGAAAGATATGTTGAAGTGGGAGCATTGCTTAATCCGGGTGCCAAACTTTTTGATATTGTTGATGATTCACAGTTGAAACTGAAATGCAGTATTACCGAATCTCAGGTTTTAAGTATAAGCAAGGGGCAGGAAGTTAATATTAAAACAGATGCTTACCCGAGTCAGTTGTATTCAGGTACCATTTCATTTATTGGTAAGAAGTCGGGCATGGGACTTAGCTATCCTATTGAAATAGTCATTAAAAATAAGCAGGAATTAATGACAGGACAGTTTGTTACAGCTGATTTTAAATCTGTTACTCAACAAAAAGGTATACTGATCCCAAGAAATGCTGTTAGTGGTAGCGTGAAATCTGCAAGTGTTTATGTAGTAAAAAATGGCATTGCCCAACAACGCGACATAAGCATTGGAAATATGGTTGGAAAGAGGGTAGAGGTAATTCAGGGTCTTCAGGCCGGTGATAGCATTGTTGTGGCCGGACTTATAGATGTTACCGATGGTGTAAAAGTGGTTAACAGAAAATAATCAGACAATGAAAATATCCGAAATATCAATAAAGCGGCCGATTTACGTAATAGTATTTTTTGCCGTTCTAACCTTACTCGGTTATCTGGGATTTCGTAATCTTAGTGCTGAGTTGATGCCAAAGTTTACTCCACCAGTTATCAATGTTCAGGTGGTTTATCCGGGAGCTTCACCACAAGAGGTTGAAAACTCATTAACAAGAAAGCTGGAAAACGCCCTTTCAAGTATGGAGGGAATTGATCAAATACAATCTTATTCCTTTGAAGGAATGTCGATGCTTTTCGTTTCTTTTAAATACGGAACCGATATCGACAAGTCGATTACTAAAGCTCAAAACCTTGTAGCTTCGAAGATGATGGAGTTGCCCCGTGATATACTGTCACCAACAATTAATAAGGTAACCGTTGACGATAAGCCCATTATTTCAATTGCTGCCACCTCTAATCTTGAGGCAACACAGTTTTATGATTTGATGGACAAGCGAATTCTTCCTGATATAAATGGTATAAAAGGTGTTGCAAAGGTAAGCTTGTTTGGTGGTCAGTCACGCGAAATACAAGTAAATCTCGATATGGATAAGATGCGGGCACTTGGCATTTCCCCGATTCAAATTCAGGGAGCAATTCGTGGTTCTAACCTCGACTTCCCGACAGGTAGCCTTAAGAGCTCTGAAACGTCAACAATAGTACGTTTATCCGGAAAGCTTCAAAGTGTTGAGGAAATTAAAAATCTGGTTATTATGACATTGCCTACCGGTAGTCAGATCAGGTTAAAAGATGTTGCTGAAATTTCAGATGCAATAAAAGATGCTACATCTCTTGCAAGGGTTAACGGGCAGGAAGCCTTACTTATTAATCTGCTTAAGCAAGGAGATGCCAATGCCATTGATGTGAGCGATATGGTCAGAAAGCGTATTTCGGAACTGGAATCAGAATTTGCTGACGAAGGTTTAAAGATGGTGATTGCACAAGATTCAACAGACTTTACCCGTCAATCAATAAATTCAGTACTTGGTGACCTGGTAATGATTGTAGTACTGGTTACATTAGTGATGTTATTCTTCCTGCATAGTTTCCGCAACGCATTGATAGTTATGGCAGTTGTTCCGATTTCGCTTATTTCTACTTTTATTGGTATGCAAATGCTGGACTTCACCCTCAACCTCATGTCATTGCTTGGTTTATCTCTGGTTGTAGGCGTTTTGGTTGACGATGCCATTGTAGTTATTGAGAATGTGTATCGTCATATGGAAATGGGTAAAAACCCTGTCAGGGCAACGTTCGACGCTATGAAGGAGATTGGCTTTGTTGTTATTTCTACTACAGCTGTGTTAATAGTTGTTTTCCTTCCTGTTGCTCTTACAAATACTTTAGTGTCTGATATTTTACGTCAGTTTTCTGTTGTCATTGTAATTTCTGTTGTTATAAGCCTTGTTGCAGCTTTGACTTTAATTCCAATGCTGACATCACGATTTGGCAAAATAGAAAACATTTCCGGTAGAGGAATTTTCAAAAGAATACTGACCGGATTTGAGAAGATGATAGAGAACTTCAGCAATTGGATTTCCAGAATACTTGAATGGTCGTTATCACATAAGAGGTGGCTTGGAATGATTGTAATAGCTGTTACTATTGCTGTATTTTCACTTTTCCCGCTGGGGTATATAGGTTTTGAATTCTTACCTAGTGTAGACAGGGGCGAATTTATGGTTCAAATGGAGATGCCAAAGGATATTTCATTTGAAGAATCAAATGCATTGGTACGCCGTGCTGAAGACTGGATGCGTTCTCAGCCGGATGTTAAGAATGTAATTACAACTGTAGGGGCAACCAGCGATAACAAGCAAAGTGCAAGAGGTACAGCATATTTAGCTGAAATGAATATTGAACTTGTTCCCGACGATCAGCGTGATATGGAGACAAGTCAATACATTACATTTATCAAACAACCACTTTCTGATTTTCTATTGGATGCCAGGATAAAAATATTCAACGTTGCTCTAACAGGTGAAGCTTCTAAAGCTCCGGTTGAGTATGTAATTAGTGGCACCAATACAGATACACTTATGTTGTTTGCAGACAGGGCATTAGGGATAATGAGGAAGATACCGGGAACTATGCAGCAGGAGCTTTCTGTTGAAAGAGGATTGCCGGAAATCTCTGTTAATGTAAACCGGGATAAGATGTCGGCCCTTGGTTTGACAATGGATAACGTTGGACTTACAATGCAAATGGCTTTTCAGGGTAATAATACATTGAAATACACTGAAAATAACTATGAATATGACATCAACATCAGAGCAGATAAGGCTTTCAGACAGCAGCCTGCTGATGTTGAGAACCTCACTTTTGTAAACAGTCGTGGAGAAAAGATTCGTTTGGGTCAGTTTGCCGATGTAAAACTTAGTACAGGTCCAAATAAACTGGAAAGATATAACCGAAACAGCTCTGTAACTATTCGTTCGCAGGTATTGGGGACAACAGCAGGAGATGTATCTGCTCAATTCTTAAGCGATGTAGAAAAGATAAGCATTCCAAAGGGGGTGAAGATTGAAGCTACAGGTGATTTGAAATCGATGTCCGACTCTATGAGTGTATTGATGGGGGCTTTGCTACTTTCGGTTGTTCTTATTTATCTATCGATGGTTGTACTTTATAACAACTGGGTAGATCCGCTGGTTGTTATGTTTTCTATTCCGCTTTCAATTGTAGGTGCTGTTCTGGCCTTAGCACTAACAAACACTCCAATGAGCATATATGGAATGTTGGGTTTTGTAGTTCTTATTGGTCTTGTAGCCAAGAACGCTATTTTGTTGGTTGACTTTGCCATAGAAGCCAGAAAACAAGGAAAAACTGTTGATGAAGCATTGATTAGTGCAGTTAAGATCAGAACACGTCCAATCCTTATGACAGCCTTGTCAACAATAATAGGAATGTTACCTGTAGCACTTTCAACAGGGGCAGGAGCAGAACTACTCAACGGTATGGCATGGGTTATCATTGGAGGTATGACATTATCAACATTGCTTACGCTGGTTGTTGTTCCTGTTGTATTTAAAATTTTCCATTCCGGGAAACGTAAAAAACAATCAATTGATATTGAAAAATTAATGCGGGAATATTAAATAAAATATTTGCCCATTTCGTAAGGGCGACCACAAGGGTCGCCCTTTTTATTTACGTTTGCCTATATAAAATTGGCATTAAATAAAAAGCATGGATAAATTTGAAATTTCTGTAAAAAGATTTGATGAATTTGCATCAGAATATGCTGTAAGATTTATGAATATAGAATCTTATCAAAAACATTTTGATGAATTCACTGATATGATTGAAAACAGTCAGCCCAAGATAAATGTGTTCATTTTGTTTGCCTTTTCTGTCTAAAACAGATACAGATAAACTGATATCTGATTGCTCAGCTATTCTTAATAAATACGGGGTGCTTTATTTAAGTACGATGGAAGGTGATGAAACTAAAGCCGGATTTGAAACTACAAGTTTTTCAGGTGATTCGGAACTTTACTTCAATTATCATTTACGTCACGATTTAGAAAAGTCGCTCATTAAATCAGGTTTTTCAATTGATTATAATACTCATCAGGATTATAAAGAATCTGATGGAAGTATCTCAGTTGATTTAATAATGATAGGAAGAAAGAATTAATTATTATTGTAACTTTCAATTCAGAATCTATTGAAAAATCATTTGTAAATGAGGTTTAAAACCATAATTCTGATAGCGTTAGTTATATTATCTTCTTGTAATAAAGATAACGATCCTGATAATGCAATAGATTATAAACAGGAAATGAGAGACTTTGTAATTGGAATTAGCCAGTATTCAAAATCTGTAAAATCAGACTTCATAGTTATCCCACAAAATGGAATTGAATTAGTTACTGACAATGGTGAAGAAACAGGACAGCCTCATACAGCATATTTAGACGCTATTGATGCAAACGGACAGGAAGATTTATTCTACGGATATGATAATGATGATCAGGCGACACCAACTGAAGTAACAGCTTATTTAAAGGCCTTTCTTGATATATCAAACGAAAAGGGAAAAATAATCCTGGTTACCGATTATTGTTTTACGCATTCAAAAATGACTAATTCGTATTCAGAAAACAGCAACCACAATTATATTTCATTTGCTGCCGACCACAGAGGGCTTGATAATATTCCTGCATTTCCAGATCCGATTTATAATGAGAATGATGAAGTAATTGCCAGGATATCAGAGGTGAAAAACTTTTTGTATTTAATAAATCCTGAAAGTTTTATATCAAAAAAAGATTTTATCGATGCAGTGACATCTACCAATTATGATCTTCTTATAATGGATTTGTTTTTTAATGATGGCACTGAGTTCACTTCTTCTGAAATTGATAAATTACGGAATAAAGCCAATGGAGGAAAACGCCTTGTAATTTCGTACATGTCAATAGGAGAGGCTGAAGATTACAGGTATTACTGGCAGAACAGCTGGAAAAAGGGAAATCCCGAATGGCTAAGTACTGAAAATCCTGATTGGGAAGGAAACTTCAAGGTGAAATATTGGGAAAAGGAATGGCAGGATATTATATACGGTAACGATAACTCTTATCTGAAAAAAATCTTAGAATCTAACTTTGATGGTGTATATTTTGATATCATTGATGGATTTGAGTATTTTGAAAATTTAAACAAGTAGTTCCCCGGACTATATGAATATACTTCAATTATTGTTTCCCTTTGTGAAACTAATTCTTTATATTTGCGAATACTAGCATGAAAGTACATCTGATTAAAAAACAATCCATTGCAGAATATACCCAACTCTGTAATGAAGGAAAGCAATATAATATTGATATTTATTAAAAGTATTTGAAAATAAGAAAATGGGAACTTTAAAATATACTGTAATAAAAAACGATGAACAGTATAAGATATACTGTGAAATTTTAGAAGAATTGGTTAATAGTGGTGATAAAGCAATTGATGATGAAATAGAATTGCTTACTCTTCTTATTGAAAAATGGGATAATGAGCATACTATATTTAATGATTCAGACCCGATTGTAATTCTCACCGCATTAATGGAGGAACATGATTTAAAGGCAAAAGACCTTGCAGAAATTTTGAATTTAACTAAAGGAACAATATCCAAAATTCTGAATTACAATAAAGGTCTTTCAAAAGATACGATACGAAGGCTATCTGATTATTTTAAATTATCTCAGGAAGCTTTTAACAGGCCTTACAGATTAAATTCTGAGGAAAGTAAGCATTTTCAAAATTTTAAAATTCAGAATAAAAGAAACAAAATGATAGAAGCCTAAAAAAAGGATTTTACTACTTTAAACATTGAAATTCACCATCTTGTAGCCTTTCTAGTTCAGGGCAGGATTCTTTTAGTATTCTCATTAAAGAAAATTGTGATAATTTTATAAGGAATTAAATTTTATATATGACTTTACACATAGAGATTTTTTTATTAATAATTTCTGTACTTTTTTTTCTAAGCATATTAGCTGGGAAAGCCAGTTCAAAGTTTGGAGTTCCTGCTCTGTTGTTGTTTTTAGGTGTTGGAATGTTATTTGGTAGTGATGGTTTGGGGATTCAGTTTGAGGACATTCACTTTGCAAAAGATATAGGAACTGTTGCCCTTTGTATCATCCTTTTCTCAGGGGGATTAGACACAAGTATTTCAGAAATCAAACCGGTATTAAAGCAAGGAGTTGTGTTAGCTACTGTGGGCGTATTATTAACAGCAATAATCACAGGTGTAATTATTTGGTGGTTGTTAGGGATGACAATGCCATCAGCCGGTATAGGTTTCTTAACTTCTTTATTACTGGCTTCTACAATGTCATCAACTGATTCAGCATCAGTTTTTTCTATCCTGCGCTCTAAAGATCTTCATTTGAAAAATAACCTTCGTCCAATGCTGGAACTTGAAAGTGGAAGTAACGATCCTATGGCTTATGTTTTGGTTATTACTCTTATTAGCGTTATTAATCATGATGCACAACCAAACTATTGGTTAGTAGCAGGTTCGTTGTTGCTACAATTGGGTATTGGTGCTTTATTGGGCTTTGGAATTGGAAAGTTGGCAATAAAAATAATCAATCGTATTAAAATCGGAAACGATTCACTTTACCCGATTTTACTATTAACTTTTTGTATTTTTATTTTCTCAGTTGCTTATTTTGCAAAAGGTAATGGTTTCCTGGCTGTTTACATAGGTGGTCTGGTTGTTGGAAATTCGAAGTTTGTTCACAAAAGATCATCGATTAATTTTTTTGATGGTTTAGCTTGGTTGTCACAGTTAATTATGTTTTTAACCTTAGGATTACTTGTTAATCCCCGTGAATTGGTACCAATAATGATTCCCGGACTGATTATTAGTTTTTTAATGATATTTTTTTCCAGACCCCTTACTGTATTTTTGTGTTTGTCTCCTTTTCGGAAAATGAAATTTAAAGATAAAACATTTGTTTCCTGGGTTGGATTAAGAGGTGCAGTCCCAATTATATTTGCAATATTTCCACTTGTAGAAAACGTACCTTATGCCAGAGTAATTTTTAATATTGTATTTTTCTGTACATTGGTTTCATTGGTTGTTCAGGGAATATCACTTTCTTTTATTGCACAGTGGCTCAACCTTACCGAAAAACCATTGTACAAAAAGAAGATGATGGATTTTGATGTTGATTTTTCTAGTGATATAAAGTCAGTTACTACTGAAATTGAGATTGATGAGAACATTTTAAGTAAAGGAAGTTTACTCATGGATCTTTCTTTACCGGACAAAACTCTTGTTGTTATGGTAAAACGTGATGAGAAGTATTTTGTGCCAACAGGGAAAACCACATTGAAAGAAAAAGATAAGCTTTTAGTTATTACTGATAATCATCAGGCCTTAATGGAAACCTACAAAGAGCTGGGGATAGAGAATGTGAGAAGTAAATAACGACTGATTTGGAATCTTATTTGGTTATATTTGAATAAGTTGGTAAGAAATTAAAGGATTTTTGATAGAAAGCATTAAAATCAAAAGTATAGAATATGGAAAATAATGATTTACAAAAAGAGTATTTAAAGTTTGGATTATTTTCGTCATTACTATTGTCTATCCTGACATTAGTAACCTTTGGGTTTGCCATGATTGCAATACCTCCTGCCGGTCCATACTGCCCCGGTAATTGTATGGAATATCCTTTCTCAGACCTTCTTTTATATTATCCAAGAGATTACTATTGGATGTATCTGGCAATATTTCAGTTGTTTGCCTTTATTGTATTCATAGTTGTTAATCATTATATTGCACATTCTTCAAGAAAACTATATACATTTCTCAGTATTTCATTTTCATTAGTGTCATCTACTGTTTTATTAAGTGCATATTTTACTCAATTCTCTGTAGTGCCAATAAGTGTAATGAAAGGAGAATCAGAAGGTATTGCACTGATAACACAGTACAACGAACATGGCTTATTTATTGCAATGGAAGAATTAGGGTATATTGCAATGTCAATTGCTTTGTTTTTTCTTGCCTTTGCATTCTCTAAAAACACTAGACTTGAAAAGGCAATCCGGATAATTCTTATTTCACAATTGTTCCTGACCATTCTTACTTTCTTGTTTTATACCTTTAAGTTTGGTATTGAAAGAAGTTATATGTTTGAAGTAGCTACAATTACGATTAACTGGCTGGTAATAATTACAGTGGGAATAATGATTGGGATACATTTCAGAAAGAAAATGAAATCTTATATATACTAATTGACATTTTGTATATTAAAAATAGTTAAACTAGCCCTGCAGGAGTTATTTAATTTCTTTTCATTTGTATGTTAATTACTTAATTTACGAACTCCATGCAAATGATTAAAAGAACTTTGGCTATTGCCATGATTATAGGCATCAGCAGTTTATTTTCTGCAGCTCAGGTTATTTATATTAATAACACAGGAAAGCAAACTTCAAACGACAGCTCTCTTTTTGTTTTTCAACAAAAGCCGGAAATGAAGCTTAATGCTATTCCTGTTCAAAATGTAAAGCTTCTGCCTTCTTTATTTTCCCAGCGTTATGATCTTAACAAGAAGTATATGATGAGTCTTGAAAATGATAAGTTGCTCCAGAACTTTTACTATGAAGCAGGAATAACAAAAACTGGCTACATCATGCTCAATAAAGATATTAACCACAAAGATTTCTATTGGGGATGGGATTCTCCTAATAACCAGTTGCGGGGACATTTTCTTGGCCATTGGCTTTCAGCAGCAGCTTATATGTATGCAGAAACCAAAGATGAAGAAGTTAAAGCCAAAGCTGATAAGATTGTCAGCGAACTGGCAGAATGTCAGCGTATAAACGGTGGGGAATGGGCAGGCTCTATCCCTGAGAAATATTTCAACCTTATGGCTAACGGACAACAAATATGGTCGCCTCAATACACTATTCATAAAACACTTATGGGTTTGTGGGACATGTATGAAATGACCGGCTCTGAGCAGGCACTGGAAGTTCTTGAGAAGTTTGCCGACTGGTTTCATCGCTGGACAGGCACCCAATTGTCCAATAACAATAT
>JAGODU010000143.1 GCA_017998095.1 Prolixibacteraceae bacterium
TTTTTGTATCGGAAAGTAACAATTAACATCAACGAATTACGCTTAATTTCGCAGCCGAGAAAATTACTACTGAGAAGAATATTTTTCAAACTCTCTTTGTAGCAGTTTCCTTTTTACCTCACTACCATGCCCCGGCAAGAATATGCTGCAATTTGTTTTTAACAATTTTCCCCATTTCTCAACCATTTTGCTAACATCATCAGCATAAGGCGGAAATGCTGAATTTGAAAATACCCCAAACATTGCATCTCCCACTATTGCTATTTCTTCATCAACGATTATACTTATTGAATCTTTGGAATGCCCGGCCGTTTCAGTTATTCTTATATTGTTATATATTTGATATTCATTGTCAATTAAAATATCCGGTTCAAATGGTTCATAACCATATTTTTTAATCCCAATGTTTTGTCCCAATCGTGCAATGATCCTGGTAAAGAAAAGTGTTCCATTGGGTAATTGATAATAACCACTTTTTACAGATTCTTCTGATTCCCTTGATGTTATTATCTTGCAACCACTTATCTCCTTTATTCTTTTTGCTGTCTGGCAATGGTCATAATGTGTATGTGTTAAAATCAGGTAAGTAATATCTTCAAGTGATATTTTCAATCTGTTTAAATTTTTCTGCAACCTCTTAAATGCTGATTGTTTTCCGGTGTCTACCAGAATAAAATCGACCCCGGATTCAATAAGATAAACGTTACTTCTACCCGATAATAATTGATAAATATTGCAGTTGTTTTTGCTAAGCCACTTTTTCATTCTCAAATCAGGCGTTTTAGTAATACAATCAGTTTTTACTAATTTATTTACATCAAGGTTTAATGTTTACAATAATCCTTTTATAACTTGATAATTGCGGACTTCCTTTATCTGTCACCTTCAGAATAAAATGTGCTGTCTCTTCTTTATCTACTTTTGGTGCAACTATATAAACTCCATGGGTATTTTCTGATCCTTCTACCGGAATAAACTTTTTATATGTTCCGGCCTCCGGATAGTTAAACCACAAGAAACTGAAACTATCTCCATCAGGATCAGTTGTATTGAAAGCATCTAAGGTAAATCCTTCACCTGATTTAACTGTTATTTCTCCTGATAATGCCGGATCAATAACCGGCTGATGGTTAGCTTCTTCAAATGATTTTGTACACCAATCCATCCTGGCTGCAAAATCATTTTGAAAATCATCTCTCCAACGCCATAGAGTTACTCTGAAATCATTAAATTCTGTCTTATCCTGTTTGATACTTCTTCCAAAATCATTATGCATATATGGTTTGTAAACATCGATGGTATTTGTCCAAATCTTTCTTGTTTCGGCTTCATTCGGCACTCCCGAATATCCTTTTTTATGATTGGCAAAATCAGGTTTGTAAAGTTCATATCTTCCACCCCAGCCTCCCCATTCAGGATGCTCAGCATCGTTTAACCCATTGGGTATTAATGATAGAAATGATGGCGTGTCTCCTTCCATTCCCCATGCTACATCAGGATAAGAGGCTCCCAGAGGACCATGCTTCTGTTGAATATTTTTTGTAATCCAACTATTGCTTATAGTTTCATTATTTATTCCGTCAATGTAAGTGTTTATTGTACTCCATGTTGCACTGCCGTAATCATCTCCGGGACTAACGATATAAAATAATTCAGGGAAATTGTTTCTGATCCATATACCACTGTCATCCTGATCAGAAATAGCATAAACCCTCAGCTTAGAAATTAATTGTTTCGCTTCTTTCTCCGTTTTTGTATTCTTGATTTTATATAAAGCCTGAGCTAAAGTATTTGATCCTCCCCATATTGATACCCATAAAGGACGATCATCTTTATTTTCAAGCTCTTTAATTATCCATTCCGACCCTTCCGTGTCTTCCCCCTTACCTACTCCAAGCATTCCATATTTCGGAATACCTTGCTTTACAAGTGATAACAAATATCCGGCTTCCGAATAACCTGGCTTGTGTTTTATAAGATTGGGCTGAACCTTAGCATATTCTTTAATCAACTTCACCACCGATTCAGGATTAACCATCGTCTTGTGCCAACAAGATGTAGTGGCAACTATTCCTTTTATATCAATTTCATTTGAATATAACAGCAATCTAACTATAGATTGTGTATCATCAGGATCAGCTTCTATATCTGTTAATATTATTACTCTGTTTTTATTATTTTCTTGTCCATATAATGAACTGAAGGACAAGAATAAGGCAAGTAAAATGGCTAAATGTTTCATGATTCCTGTATTTTGTAATCTCTAATCAAAGTTATCATTATCGTTAAAACTTACAAACTCTTTTATTTTCAAGGTTTTTTTATTAATTATGCTTTTTATAGGTGTGTTAGGGTTTAAAAAATATTCAACTGGTTTAAAATTAATTAATTATGCTTAGAAATATCTTAATTATTGTTGTATTACTGGCTATTTCTCCATTATATACGATTGGTCAGGTTAGTAAAGCTGTTTATCTTGACGATGCGAAGCCTTTAAATGAACGTATTGAAGATGCACTGTCGCGCATGACTGTAGAGGAAAAGGTCAATATGCTTCATGCTCAGTCAAAATTCAGCTCTGCCGGTGTTCCTCGTCTTGGTATTCCTGAGCTTTGGACAACCGACGGTCCTCATGGTATTCGTCCTGAAGTTTTATGGGATGAATGGAATCAGGCAGGCTGGACCAATGATTCAAGTTTTGCATTTCCTGCTCTTACTTGCCTTGCTGCTACATGGAATGAAGATATTTCATACTTATATGGAAAATCTCTTGGTGAAGAGGCTAGATACAGAAAGAAAGATGTTCTCCTTGGTCCCGGTGTTAATATTTACCGTTCACCTTTAAACGGTCGTAATTTTGAGTATATGGGTGAAGACCCATACCTTGCTTCTGAAATGGTTGTACCCTATATTCATGGAGTCCAGGAAAATGGAGTGGCTGCTTGTGTAAAACACTTTGCCCTTAATAATCAGGAAACTGACCGCTTTGCTGTTGATGTAATTGTTGACGATCGTGCTTTATATGAAATTTATCTTCCTGCTTTTAAGGCAGCTGTACAAAAAGGCAATGCATGGGCGATAATGGGTGCATACAATAAATACAAAGGGATTCAGTGCTGCCATAACCCCTATTTGCTTATTGATATCCTTCGCAAAGAATGGGGTTTTAAAGGAACTGTTTATTCTGACTGGGGCGGAGTTCATAATACCCGTGAAGCAATTTTTAATGGCCTTGATATTGAATTCGGAACCTGGATTCCCGGACCTCTGGTCGATTCAGTAAACTTCTACAACAATTTTTATCTTGCAAAACCATACCTCGATCTTATTTATAAAGGTGAAGTTGGTACAAAGGAACTTGACGATAAAGTAAGAAATATCTTGAAGCTCATTTTCCTTACTTCAATGAATAAAAACAGACCATTTGGTTCTATGGTAAGCGAGGAACATTCAAAAGCAGGTCTTAAAATAGCTCAGGAAGGTATTGTCCTTTTGAAAAACACCAATAATTTACTCCCAATAGATTTAAGTAAAACTAAAAAAATAGCCGTAATTGGTGAGAATGCTGTTAAAATGATGACTGTTGGTGGTGGAAGCTCTTCATTAAAAGTTAAATATGAGATATCTCCTCTCGATGGTCTTAAAAAAAGAGTTGGTAAACAGGTTGAAGTAATCTACGCCCGTGGATATGTTGGTGAAAACGAAGGTGAATATGACGGAGTGAAAGCTAATCAGGATATTTCAGAAAGCAGACCTGCCGAAGCTTTAATTGAAGAAGCTTGTAATTTTGCGAAAGATGCTGATTACGTTATCTTTTTCGGAGGCTTGAATAAAAACAGGTATCAGGATAGCGAAGATTCAGATAGAAAATCTCTTGCTCTCCCTTATAATCAGGATAATGTGATAAGTGCTTTAAGCAAGGTAAATAAAAACCTTATTGTAGTCAATATTTCAGGTAACGCCGTTTCAATGCCTTGGGTAAATGAAGTTCCGGTAATTATCCAGGGATGGTTTTTAGGCTCAGAATCAGGAACTGCTTTAGCTTCTGTATTGGTTGGAGATATTAATCCTTCAGGAAAATTGCCTTTTACTTTTCCTGTTAAACTTGAAGATAATTCAGCTCATTCTTTGGGCGAGTTTCCAGGTAAAGATTTAAAAGTTTCTTATACTGAGGGCATTTATGTTGGTTACAGATGGTTTGACCTTAAAAACATAAAACCATTATTCAGCTTTGGACACGGTTTAAGCTATACTACTTTTGAATATGATAAGCTGAATACCAATAAAAAGTCAATGGCTCTTTCAGATAGTATAATTGTTTCGGTTAATGTTAAAAATACAGGCAAAAGACAAGGCTCAGAGGTTGTTCAGCTTTATATCAGCGATTTAAAATCGTCTCTCCCCCGCCCTGTTAAAGAACTTAAGGGATTTGAAAAGATTACTCTCCAACCCGGAGAAACAAAGACAGTTTCTTTCACTGTCAATAAATCAGATCTTAGCTTTTTCGACCCCGTTAAACACGATTGGGTAGCTGAACCAGGTGATTTTGAAGCTATAATAGGTTCTTCTTCTTCAGATATAAGAGGTAAAGCCGGCTTTAATGTTAAAGTAAACCCATAAAGTCTTATACTTTTAAATCTATTAAAATGAACTCTAATAGTGTTGTTTCTACAGGATTTTCCGATTCAAAAACCCATTATGAAATACTTGATGGCTTGCGTGGTGTTGCTGCGGTTATGGTTGTTATGTTTCATATTCTTGAAACCTTTACTAACGGCGATCACTCCAAACAAATCATCAATCACGGCTATCTGGCAGTTGATTTTTTCTTTGTCCTGTCGGGCTTTGTAATTGGCTATGCCTATGACGACCGCTGGGGTAAAATGACTATAGGCGGATTCTTTAAAAGACGTCTTATCCGACTGCATCCAATGATAATAATTGGAATGCTGGTTGGGGCAGTAACTTTTTATTTTCAGGCTAGCTCTTTTTTTCCGGCAATTGAATCAACTCCCTTCTGGAAGTTTTTACTTGTCATGATTATTGGATTTACCCTTATTCCCGTTCCAACTTCATTAGACATTAGAGGCTGGTCAGAAATGCATCCATTAAACGGTCCGGCATGGTCACTTTTCTTTGAATATATAGCAAATATTCTGTATGCTCTTTTTATACGTAAATTTTCAAAAACAGTTCTTTCAATCCTTGTCTTCATTTCCGGATGTGCCCTCATTCACCTTGCAGTTACAAGTCCTAATGGGGATGTTATTGGAGGATGGTCTCTTGAACCTCAGCAATTCAGAATAGGAATTACCCGTTTGCTTTATCCATTCTTCGCCGGATTATTATTATCTCGTATTTGTAAACCGGGAAAAATTAAATATGCTTTTCTTTGGAGCAGTTTAATTCTAATAGTAATGCTTGCTATGCCCAGAATCGGAGGATCTCAATTATGGATGAACGGTATTTATGATTCAATGACAATTATTTTTGTTTTCCCGCTTATAGTTTACATGGGAGCAAGTGGAAATGTAAAAGGTAATTTTTCATCTAAACTAAGCAAATTCCTTGGGGATATCTCATATCCGATTTATATAATACATTACCCTTTGATTTATTTGTACATGGCCTGGGTTGCCAATAATAAGGAATTCATAGACAGTCAATCCGCTTATTCTGTAATTGTATTAATTCTGGTATCAATTTCTGTACTGGTAGTTTCAATTGCCGGAGCCTGGATTTGCGTTAAATTTTACGACATCCCAGTCAGAAAGTGGTTATCCAAGCGGTTTATGTCAAATTCAGCAAAATAGTATCAATAGCAGATTTGTATTGTTAGGTTTATATTTTCAATATGACCAAAGTATAACCAGCGCTATACCAAGGCCTACCCAAACACCATAAGAAAGTTTGCTTATGGTGTTTGGGTAGGCCTTGGTATAGCGCTGATTGGTATTTGGTTTGTCTTTCGAATTATTAAAATGTGTTCTGAACTATTTTCCTTAAATCCTGTTATTTTTGATATTTAAAGTTTATAAATATGCACGATCATCAAAATGAGCACATTGCTTCTAATAAGCTTAGCAATGCTTTCAAAATAGGCATAATCATCAATATAATCTTTGTTGTTATTGAAGCCTTCTATGGTTACTTGTCAAATTCAATGGCTCTTGTTGCGGATGCAGGTCATAACTTAAGTGATGTAATGGCTTTGGTTTTTTCATGGATTGCCATAATTCTTTCCCGAAGGAAACCAACAAGTAAGTTTACTTACGGCTTTCGCAGGTCAACTATACTGATTGCCCTTTTAAATACACTTCTTCTTTTGGCAGCTGTGGTAATTATCGCCCGGGAAGCAATTGGCAGAATTGGAAATCCTGTTGAAATAAAATCAGGAAGTGTGATTATTATAGCTTTAATAGGAATTTTAGTGAATGGTTTTACAGCCTGGCTTTTCCATAAAGATAAAAAGCATGACCTGAATGTAAAAAGTGCTTTTGTACATTTTGTTGCTGATGCTTTAGTGTCTATTGGGGTTGTAGTTGCAGGAGTTTTAATTTATCTGACCGGATTGGTATGGATAGATATTTTGGTTTCGTTTATAATAATAGTAGTTATTCTATATAGCACATATCATTTACTTATTGATTCAATTAACCTTGCCCTTGATGCTGTGCCTGAGCATATTGACATTGAAGGAGTAAGCAAATTATTAAAAGAACATGAAGAAGTAATAGGTTTTCATGATCTTCATATTTGGGCATTGGGAACTTCAGATACTGCATTGACTGTTCATCTGACAACTAACAGGTTGACTGATGTTAATTTTATTACGGGAATTCAGGAAGAACTGGAAAAAAGTTTTGGAATAAGACATTCAACAATTCAGGTTGAATATGGAAATGGGGATAAGGAATGTGAGACCAGTTGCTTTTAAAAAAGGAATAAAAAAAGCCGGCAGTAAACCGGCTTTTCTATTTAAATATTTGAGTTATTATTTAACAACTAATTTTGAAACGTGTGATGATCCGTCAATATTCAAATTAAGGAAATAAACTCCCTTATTGAAAGTGGTAAGGTCAATAACAGTTTTACTGTTGAATTCGCTCTTCAAAATAACTTCACCTATCATATTGAAAACTGTTGCTTTAATATTGCTGCTTGATTCAACTGCAACATTGAATAACCCTTTTGAAGGATTTGGATATACCAGAATTCCTCTTGAAAGTTCATTGTTTGAACCGGGTTCTTTAACAGTAATGTCAACTGTTGCTTTTGCTGATTTGTTGCCATACATGTCAACTGCAGTAACACCAAGTTTATGTGCACCTACTGATAAAGCTTTAAATACAAATTTGTTGTCTTTTTCTGCTGCAAGAATTGTATCAACTGCTTTTGTTTTGTCAAATATGATATAGTTATTGACAACCCTGTTATCAGAAGATGGATCCCATGTAAGTGTTACATCTGCATCTTTCTGAGTTGCAACCAGGTTAGTAGGATCTGATGGTTTTTCAGTGTCAAGATTAACAATGAAACTTCCGCTAGGAGTCAAAAGAAGTTCACCAAAGATAGAAGGATCATTAAATGGTTTGTCAGTTGGTGAATTCCATGTAATCTGATTACGGTTTGCATCACTTGCGCTAACATCGTTATCACTTACAAGTACATCAAAACCAATAACTTCACCACCTACCGGAGCAAAGTCAGGCAATAATGTTTTCCATGCAATTGTAAGGTCAAATTGATATCCATTGTCAGTTACAGTATAAACCTGGTTATATCCTTCAGCAATTGAAGCACTTGCTGGTCTGGCGCTGTTGTTGGTTTTGAAATCAACACCCGGAACCAACCTTAACTGGTAGTCATTATTATCATAAGCTGCATCAATTGAAGCTCTCCAGCCTCCATTACGTGGCCAGTGGATGTTCTTTGAATTATCCATATCGAAGTAGATTTCAATATTGTCAACCTGATAAGCAGTACCTGTGGCAACAATAACATCATCAATAATGTTGAATTTCATATAAACTGAGTCAGCATCGTATTTCATTGTAACACTTCCTGTGAAATCTGTTGCATTGTCAACTTTTCCAACAACAACTTTTTCAATTGGAAGAGTAATCCATGGTTCAAGACCTAAGTCAGTAAGGTAAATTTCATCAAACAAGAAATCAAATTTCGTAGTTTCTGAACCTAAATCGCCCCAGCAACCTGTTTTGATAAGTATCCACCATTGAGTATCTGTAATTGTGTCAGGTACAAGGAAAATACCATCTTTACCGATATTTGAAGGGAAGTATTCAGGGAAGGTAGTGTCAACATTTAATGTGTCTTTGCCCATCCATGTATTTAAATTGTATACAAAGAAGAATTGATCAGTTGTAACTTCACCACCACCCGGTTCATCTCTCATAACTCCAAATTCCAACCATGTATTCTGGATTGAATCCATTGTGCTTCTGAATGCACCTGATAACTGATATCTGTGACCCGGAATAACTTCTACAGGTTGATAAGTGAAAGTAGCCGATTGACCGTAGGTACTTACATGGTAGCAACCACCCTTACCAGCAGTTGGTTTAGCAGCTGTATAATTGAATTCATGAATTCCTAATGTATCTTTTGCATCTTTAACATTGTAATAGAATTTCCAGGCAGATGCATCTTCCATATTTCCTCCAACATTAGTTACAGAAATATCATAAACAGCAATATCATCAAATAAGAAATCAAATTTTGTTGTCTGTAGACCTAAATCTCCCCAACATCCGGTTTTAATTACAATAAACCATTGGGTATCTTTTACTGTATCAGGAATTGAAATAATTCCATTTTCTCCACCTGATAATGGGAAATACTGATCGAAGGTAGTGTCTACATTCAATGTGTCAGCCCCCATCCATGTATTCAGGTTATAAACAAAACTGAATTGATCAGTAGTAATTTCACCACCTGTAGGTTGATTTTTCATAATACCATATTCCAACCAAGTACTTGGAGCAGACTCTAAAGCATTTTTAAAAGCTCCTGACCACGAGTACTTATGACCTGGTAATAAAGTTATTGGCTGATAGAGGAAAGTAGCTGATTGCCCGTATGTTGAAACGCGGTAGCAACCACCCTCACCTGCTGCCGGGCCATCTTCAGTATAGTTAAATTGAATTGTTCCAAGTGAGTCTTTTGCATCTTTAGTATTATAATAGAAACTCCAGGCTGAAGGATCTTCCATATTACTGCCTTTAACAACATTTGGAGTAAGGTCAAGAATACTGATATTGTCGAAAAGGAAATCAAATTTAGTAGTTTGTAAACCCAGATCACCCCAGCATCCTGTTTTGATTACAATAAACCATTCAGTATCAGTTTCTGTTTCAGGTAATTTGAAAGTATTTGAATTAGCACCCGAGAATGGAAAATATTCTCCAAAAGTAGTGTCAACATTTAATGTGTCAGCACCCATCCATGTATTTAAATTGAATACATAGCTGAATTCACCAGTTGTAATTTCACCGCCAGATGGTTGATTCTTCATCAAACCATATTCCAGCCATGTACTTGGAGCTGAACTTAAAGCATTTTTAAATGCTCCGTCCCAGCGATAAGTATGCCCGGGGATAAGTCTGATCTTCTGATAGAGGAAAGTAGCTGATTGTCCGTATGTAGAAACACGATAGCAACCACCTTCACCTGCTGCCGGTTTGTCAGCTGTGTAGCCAAATTCAATTGTTCCAAGAGTGTCTTTTGCATCCTTAGAGTTGTAATAGAAAGTCCATGCTGAAGGATCTTCCATGTTACCACCCTTAACAATTTCAGTTCCACCTGCATTTGAATTTACGAAATCAGTGTCAATTTTACCTACTGTACCATCTACAGCTTCAATCTTTCCAATATAAAGAATACCACCTGTAGTAGCTGACCAGCCTGTAGTTTCCTGTCCTGCAACCTGAAGAATAGCAACAGGTGAAGGAGATATAATGTTGATAACATATTCTTTAAAAGTTGCAGAACTAGCAGAACCTTATGTAACTAATTCAACCCATAAACGATTAGCAAACTTGATAAAAGTATTT
>JAGODU010000144.1 GCA_017998095.1 Prolixibacteraceae bacterium
GTCGATGCACGATCAATAATCGTACAAAAGACTAAAGCAGTATCTGCCGATCTTTCTACCCTGAATACACGAACAGACATATGGAAGAATGGATACCAGGCTTTCAAAAATTCTCCGATCATCGGATTCGGAGCAGGGTCCTTTGAATATGCCTATCGAAAATATTTCGATGGTAATTCTTATACCAATGTTGCCCACAGCACGCTCGTAAAAATTGGCGTTGAGTTGGGCCTGATAGGTCTCTTCTGTTTTTTGTTTTATTTAGCAGGCATAAGTATCACTTCATTCAAGCTCTTGAAAGAACGTCGGTATCTTTTTATAATGCTTTCCCTTGTTGCTGGCTTTCTTTTCAGTTTGATTGATTTTTCCTTTGACGTCACATCGCATGTACTATCTTTTTTTGTGATAAGCTCGGCTTTCTTTTTTTCAGTCCCTCGTCACCATAACAATACTCCCAAAGCAAAGATAAATGGGAAAGGGTTAGCAGTATTCCTGACATTGATTGCGTGTATCCTGGCAAATATGCTATTTACAACGCGTTTAAACGAATTCAAAACGTCAATTCAAAATGGAGACTCACTCCTGGAAGAAGGTCTCCCCCTGAAGGCTCTGTATTCTTATAGAGATGCAATATCGGTAATGCCTTTTACTACAGAAGGATTTACAAGAGCATTATCGGTACTTCTGCAGATTTATCCAGTTGAAAACAAACAAGATCTAAAAGAGGCAATGGCCAATGAAATGACAGAGTACATGAATTTACTGGAGTATAGCAAGGACAAGGATTCAGAGATTTACCTCATCCTGGGTAAGAGCCATGCCCTAATGAAAAATGAAAAAAAATCTGACAAGTATTTTAGCCTTGCCTTGGACTACTACCCTTCATCAGGACGCTATATTCATGAAATTGCCAGCTACTATGCCAGCCAGGAGAATTATGATAAGGCCATGCAGGTAATTCGATCATTCGATCCTTTTATCGAAAAACACAAAGGGCCACATAATCCGAGAGGAATATTTGTATATCTAATAAGGGATCTTGAAGGAGAGATATATTACGAGCAAGGTAATAAGATTAATGCTCTTCAAATAGCAAAAACAAACTTGCAGGATGCAGAAAACGGTGTTTACGTGACAACGAGTGCTCGGACGAGATACTTCAGAACAAAAACCTCTTGTATAGAAAATCTCAAGGAAAAAGTCCAAAAGTATAAAAATAATCTAACAGATGAGTCATAATAAAAACGAAAAAATAAGGATTACATGACCTCAAAGATAAGGCATTATATTGACATTGCGACTGTTCTCCTTCAAAAGGATTTAAAGGTTCGATACAAAAGCACTTTGTTTGGTTACCTCTGGTCTGTAGGCCATCCTCTTGCATTTGCGCTGGTATTCTTTATCGCATTTAAGGTTGTCATGAAAATACAGATTGATAATTATGCGCTTTTCCTAATTGCTGGACTGTTTCCATGGCAATGGTTGAGTAATTCTATGAACGCATCGCCCACTATATTTCTTGCAAACTGGACTATAATAAAAAAGATTAACTTTCCGAGGAACATGCTTCCATTCACGCTCGTCTTGCAGGATATGGTTCACTATATCCTTTCCATTCCGGTAATTGTCTTGTTCCTTTATATTTACAGAAAAACACCCTCATTAAACTGGCTATACGGTGTACCGTTGTTACTTGTTATGCAGTTCTCCATGGTATATGGGCTGAGTCTGATAATATCATCAATCAATTTGTTTTTTCGTGATCTCGAAAGATTGACCACAATTGGCCTTACTCTTTTATTTTATTTCACACCTGTCATTTATCCTGAAACTATGATTCCTGACCGGTTTAAACCATTATTGACGCTAAACCCATTTGCACATCTTATAGTAAACTGGCGCAATCTCTTGCTTGACGGTACAATACAACCAATCCTTTTCGGTATTAATTTTGCTTATAGCTTATTGATACTTTGGGGGGGCTACATGATCTACAGAAAACTTTGTTGGCGCTTCGCCGAGGTACTATAATGGAACCTGTTATTACTTTTGAGAACGTATCCAAGACATATCCTTTATATCACCACATAACTGGAGGAATAAAGAATCTTATATTCAATCTTTACAAAGGAATCGAAGCTATCAGAAATTCGAAATACGAAGCTCTTCACGACATCTCGTTTCAAGTATTCAAGGGAGAAACATTTGGAATAATTGGCAAGAACGGTGCTGGTAAGAGTACAATCTTGGGGCTCGTAGCGGGTGTGCTAAAACCTACAAAAGGTAGGGTAACGGTTCGAGGGAGGATATCCCCCCTTCTTGAGCTTGGTGCAGGATTTCATCCTGAGCTTACAGGTCGGGAAAACATATTGCTTAAAGGAGTTTTGATAGGACTTACAAGGTTGGAGATAACTGGGAAGATGGACGAAATAATACGTTTTTCAGAACTCGATGACTTCATAGATCAGCCAGTGCGGATATACTCTTCAGGTATGCTTGCAAGGCTCGGTTTCTCAATAGTAGCAAGTCTCAACCCTGAGCTTCTACTTATCGATGAAATTTTAGCAGTCGGTGATTCTGAATTCCAAAAAAAATGTTTAGAAAGGATGGCAGAGTTTAAGAAAGGCGGCGTTACGATGCTATTAGTTTCACATTCCATCGAACAGGTTGAGACTAACTGCGATAGGGTTATTTGGATAGAAAACCACAGAATAAAGATGTTAGGCAGCCCTTTGGATATTCTCAGTAAATATCCATATTGAGGTAAATTCAATGATGGAAGCGATGTACACGCGGTTATACATCGGGCTTAGCTCGAACTTTGGTTATAAGATATAGGATATCGAAACATGGATAATTTTGTCTACAATAAATCATTGAGAATATACATAAGCGACAGGTCAACCCTTTTTGATTACTCAGATGGATGCGAGACATACCTGACTAAAGTTTTTCAGAATATTGAGCACATCGACCCATATCCTATTGACCTTCAGGAATACATCAAAGACTGGCCTACAAAATACCATCTTTCATACATGAGGACAAACCTTCTAGAAGCCATTAAGGAACTTTTTGATCGAGACTGGAACGTCCTTGAAGTGGGCGCTGGAACTGGAGCCCTTACTCCTTGGCTTTGCGATACATTTAAGCATGTTGACTGTATCGAAGGGTCAATCGATAGAGCAAAAGCAATAGGTTTAAGAACCAAAAGTCGAGACAATGTACGAATTTTCGCTGGTGATATCATGAATATTGATTTCTCAGGTCATTACGATCTCGTGACGTTAATAGGTGTCCTGGAGTATGCGCCTTTTTACAAGCCGGATAAGGATCCAATCTTTGCGTGCAAAGATCTTTTGATACGATTGGAGCAATTTGTAAAGGAAGATGGATTATTAGTGATAGCGATAGAAAATAAATTGGGAGCAAAATATTTTTCTGGGTGCCATGAAGATCACAACGGAGAATTATTCTCTGGCATTATGGATTATCCCACAAAATCAACGTTGACTTTCAGCAGAAATGAACTCGAAGATATTCTGCGACAAGTTGGCTTCACTAACATAACTTTCTACCATGTTTTTCCTGATTACAAAATTCCAACAACAATAATTAAAGAAAATAGCGACATCTATGAACAAGATATTTCTGGTTTTATTCGTGGTCTTTTTGAAGACCATTCAGGTAATAGAGAATATTTTTTTCACGATACTTTATTTGTAAGCACCCTTGTAAAAGCACATCTACTGCACCATTTTTCTAATTCATTTCTTGTCATATGCTCAAAAAATGAGAATGTTGATTTGGAAACAAGTTGGATGATAAAAAAATTTTGGAACCAAGAAGGAACCAAACCGATATTTCACCATACTATCTCTCTAGAAAAACATGGCTCAGCATACTCAATAAGAAGGACACCTTTTAGAGGTGGGAGCTTCTCTTTAAACGAGGATCGAATAAAATTCAATATTTCTTATGATAAGGTTTTTATACCTGGAAAACCACTCTCAATAGAGGCTTATAAGTGTGCGATGAACGAAAATTACATGGATCGATTAGCTATTTTAATGCAAGAAATATTGGACACCCTGTTGATGGAATTTTCGATTGGAAACAAAGATGAAATGGGATTTCAGCTTGTTCGCGGAGAAGCAATTGACTATTGTTTCTGGAATTTGGTACGCAAAGAAGACTCAGGGCTCAAATTTGTTGATGATAAATGGAGCTTCAACTCTTCCATTACAGAGGATTTTATTATATTCAGAAATCTATTCTATCTTTTTCGAGATGTTTATCCATTTATTGAAGAAAATGATCCTGAAGAATTTGTTATCCCAATAATGAAGAAACTTTTTTCAACATTTTCATCGAGGAGATACGACGAAAATCTTTTTAAAGAAGCTGAATTTCAAAGTGAGACTCAAATAAAACCAGTCAAGGTGGCTGATATGAGAGCAAACGCTTCAGCCAGAAAGCACGCAATAATGAGTTCAGCAAAGTATAAGTCTCACATGCGAACAAAAGAAAAACAAATGGAAGCAATTCTGGCAAGAAGAGCATGGAAAATTATAGACAAATATTTCAAAATTAAGAACAGAATTATAAAATTAACAAGGGAACGTGGAATATTTGTATAGCTTTAACTAAATTTGAATATAATCATAGGGGTTTAATTTCATGATTATAAATTGGTTTGAAAAAGATAACAAACGGAAAACAAAACTATCCGCTTTTCTCAGGAAAGGTTATAAGTGCAGAAGTGAACCTCTTTATTTTGATGAGGAATTTGTCCAGAATAAAGGTTTAGTTCATCGTCCATTAGTTTATCCTTTCGCAGCATATCTAGCGGAACGTTTTGGCAGTTCATGGTTGGTTGATTTTGGCTGTGGTAAGGCCTATAACCTTGCACTACTAAGTGATAAATTTAGAACATTGGGCATAGATTGTGGTGAAAACATTTATTACTGCCGAAACAAATACAAGCTTGGAAAGTGGATTGAGTGGAATTTTGAAAATGAGGAAATTATCCCAGTGTCTTCAAAAACAGCTAGAAAGGCTGTTGTAGTTTGCTCAGAATTAATCGAGCATCTTATGAACCCAATTCCTCTGATCAATAATATAAAGCATATTCTTAGTTACTCTCCAGTGGCTGTGATGACAACTCCTAACAGGAACATTGTACCTAGCTGTAATGATTCCAGTCCTTTAGTAAATCCACATCATGTGCGAGGATGGAATCTTGAAGAGTTTCAGACTTTGTTAACACATTTCAACATTGGTATTGAATTTTTAGGTCTAACCGTGGACAACAATTTTGATATGGAAAAAAAACAATCATTGGAATACTTTCACGAAATGCGTATGTCGAAAAAAAGGCCGCTCCATCCAATTTTCAAGTTGTAGCGATAATGACATCTTACAACGAAGAAGACATAATCGAGAAAACAATTATGCGCCTTGCCGATCAAGGAGTAGGAGTCTATGTCATAGATAACTGGTCTTCAGACAGCGCCTTCGATCAAATTAAGCAATTTCTCGGAGATAAGGTTATTGGCATTGAACGCTTTCCACCAGAAGGTCCACGACAAACTTTTGACTTAAGAAATCTTTTAAAACGTGTTGAACAAGTTAGCTCTGAAATAAGGGCAGACTGGTTTGTTCATCATAATGTTGATGAGGAAAAAGATTCACCGTGGCCAAACACAAGCCTCCGATATGCTTTTTATCACGTCGACAGACAAGGATTTAACGCTGTTGATCATACCGTTCTTATATTCCATCCTATAGATAATAGCTTTGAAAAAGGAATGACATTGGGAGAACATTTCAAGTTTTTTGAGTTTGGAACGCGTCCTGGCCACTTCACTCAGATAAAGGCTTGGAAGAACTTTGGACAGTATGTTTCGCACGCTGATTCAGGGGGTCATGAGGTTGTTTTTAAACTACGCCGAGTATATCCGTACAAATTTATTTTGCGTCACTACCTGTTTAGATCACAAATTCATGGTGAACGCAAGTTATTCTCCGAAAGAACTTCGCGATGGAACCATCATGAGAGAGCCATTGGCTGGCATACACATTATGATCACATTATCGCAGGACATATTTTTTTGAGAAATAGTAACAATCTGATAAAGTTCGATACAAATGATTTTTATACAAGTTATCTGATTGAACGTCTTTCTGGAATTGGAATTCAGACGCTATACAAAGAAGGATTTGAGTAAAGATTTTAAACTTTATCACGTTGACTTTTTTTGAAGTATTTAACTTGATAGATAATGATAATATTTTTATGAGCATAAGTTTCAAAGTTGAGGAGTAGGAAAACATTAATGCTGGACGTAATTAGAAGTAATTTTATCAGAAAGATTATTAAAGCACGGAAAATAATCCATGCAGAAGGCTTTTTTGTTTTTTTTCGTAAGGCAGTCAGGAGACTCTATTGGGAGCTTAGGAATAAGTATTGGCATCGCACCAACGACGATAAAATGAATTACAGAGAAAGCGTTAATCAAGCTACAAGGTATTGTCTTCTCAAAAAAACCCCTACAACTAATTTAGCTGACAAGAATCCAAAGGCGGTTCTCGAATTTTTAGAGAATTTGAAGAAACAGATAGTAGAAGCAAACCAAGAAAAGAAGCCATGAAACAAATTTCTGTAGTCATTGTAAATTATAATGGAGTCCACTATCTGCAAAGTTGCCTGGACTCGATATACGCAAGCAATGCCGAGAATTTTGTCGTAGATGTTATCGTTGTTGATAATTGCTCGGGTGATCATTCTGTCGAATTCATCAAAAAATCATACCAACAGGTTCGAGTAATGACAAATGACTTAAACAATTACGTAAGGGCTGTTAACCTGGGAATTAGCCATACAATGGCCGATGTAATCGTATTACTAAATAACGACACAATCGTTCAAAAGAACTGGATCTCAGGCCTTGTCGAAACTATGCAGGAATATCCTGAATGTGGGGTTGTACAAAGCAAAATTCTTTTCGCAGACGGCACCACTGTAAATAGCGTTGGAGTAAACGAAATAGAGGACTTCTATTTTAAAGACACGGGATTCGGAGAAAAGGACAGTGGACAGTACGAATTTATAAAGGAAATCGAGTTCTTTTCCGGAGGGTCCGTAGCAATAAGGCGACAGTGTTTGGAACAAGTCGGAAACTTTGACGAAGATTTCCTCATGTTTTTTGAAGACATTGATTACAGCATACGTTGTAGAAAGAAAGGTTGGAAAATTTATTACACTCCCAAGAGTGTTGTACACCATAGATATCATGGAACGGCCACTACCGAGTTGAGCAACTACTTCTGCAACCGCAATCGATTTCTGTGTATCGCAAAACATGGCCCTTCAAGTCTTCCTCGAAGCATAAAGTCATCACATTTTTTTCTGAATGACGACCTCAACTCTCTTTATTCATCTTTGCTTGAAGCATCAAAAATACTTGTCGCCCGCCATGAAGACGAAGTCGTTCATTCAACCCTTTGCAGACTAAAAAAGGAGCTTTTGGATTTATATGAAACTCGAAAGGTCTACAATTTCTTTGCGCAACTCGAATTGCTGCTTGGAATCAGGCGAATAAAAATTGGTATTTATGATCATGCCTTCCATTTTTCCGGTGGCGGTCAGCGATATGTAGCTGAAATGGCAAAAATTCTACAGGACAAATATGATGTTACGTATATAGCAAATAAAGATATGAAACTCAGTCAGTATATGGACTGGTATAACATAGACCTCTCAAAGTGCAAACTGAAAATACTGAAGATTCCCTTTTTTGAAAAAATCAACGAATACACCATCAACGAAAGCGCTGTTTTGTTTGAGGACAACAATCCATTTGATATAATTGGAGATGAAAGCCTCAATTATGATGTTTTTATCAACGCGAACATGCTGAGCAAAGTGAAACCACAATCCATTTACTCAGTTTTTGTATGCCATTTTCCAGATAACAAACGGGGAAGATTCTTTCATGTAGATGACTATACTGCCATCATCAGCAATGGCTCATACACATCTTCCTGGATTAAAAAGAAATGGAGGCTTGAACCGACACACGTTCTCTATCCGCCAGTCGACATGTATAATACTGAAAGCAATTCCCGAAATAAGAAAAATATTATTCTATCAGTAGCGCGCTTTGAAACAACCGGTAGCAAGAAGCAAATAGAGATGGCAAGAACTTTTGCGGACATGGTCAGCAGAGACAAAATATTAATGAAGGATTGGACTCTTGTACTGGCAGGAGGGACCTTCCCGGGAAATCCTTATTTCGATAAGGTAAAAAACACGGTCAGTTCATTGCACTGTAACATCGAGTTAAGGCCTGATGTTACATATGAAGAACTTCGAACCCTTTATCGTGATGCAGCAATTTTTTGGCACGCTTGCGGATTAAAGGAGAAGGACCCTCATCGCGTTGAACACTTCGGCATGACAACTGTTGAAGCCATGCAAAACTTCTGCGCCCCGGTCGTCATAGATGGGGGTGGACAACGAGAAATTGTTGAACACAATATAAGTGGTTTCCGATTCAAAACTCTCGCGCAATTGCAGGAATATACCAAAGCACTTGTATCAAATATTGAACGGAGATACGAGATGGCTAAAAACGCTTACGAGAGAAGTCACAATTTCAACATGGATGTTTTTAAGGCAAAACTTGAAAAAATCTTTGATGAGATTGAAACAGAACTCAAAGGCAAACCAATTGCCATCCGGAAGTGATCTGTTGAAAGAAGCAAAGGTTAGTATCATAATTGTTACCTTTAATTCCGCTGACACCATACAGGATGCATTAAAAAGTGTCTTAGAGCAAACCTTCAAAGATTATGAGATTATTATCTTGGATAATGCATCGAAGGACAATACCCTTGGAATTGTGACAGGGTTGTTGGACATATGGCATGGTGACTATAAGATTATACGAAGTAGCTTAAATCTAGGTTTTGCCGAAGGCAATAATAAGGCCTTTGAAATCACTACCGGAAAATACATCGCTCTTATTAATCCCGATGCAGTTGCGGAAGTACAATGGTTGGGAGAGCTAGTTGCAGCTATGGATGCCTCATCAGAAATAGGGATATGTGCCTCAAAAATTATTAATAGTGATTCACATATGATCGATAGCGCGGGAGATGGATTCGCGAAGTCCCTCCAAGGGTTTAAAAGAGGGGAGGGATTATCTCCAGAGAATTTCTGTAATAAAGAATATATTTTTGGAGCTTGCGCGTGTGCCGCATTATATAGACGGACAATGCTTGATGAAATAGGATTCTTCGACCCGGACTTTTTCTTGATACATGAGGACACGGACCTTAATTTTAGAGCTCAGCTTGCTGGGTGGAGGGTTATGTATGCGCCCTCAGCAATCGTACACCACAAAGTCAGATCGTCAATTGGCGCCATGAGCGATCTCGCGATTTATTATTCGATGAGAAATAAAGATATGTTAATATTGAAAAACGCAGATTTGGGTTTGATTATCAGGTGCTTACCACAAATCGTCACTGGAAAGGTTGGAGAATTCATCTATTTTGTCATCAAACATAAAAAATATCGGCCTTATTTGCAGGCCAAAGCTGATACAATAAAGAATATTCCAAATACAATAAAAAAAAGATCATCCATAAAAAAACTGAAAAAGAATCACGGCGACTATCTATCTTCATTGTTAGTTCCCGTATGGAAACATGATTACCTTTTGCAAAAAATGAGAAAGCTGCTTTATGGTTAGTATCATTATACCCACACTAAATGGTAAGGATTATCTAAAAAACCTGCTACCATCCATAAGAGCGCAATCGATAAAATCCGAAGCAACAGTCGTTGATTCCTCTTCTACTGATGATTCCTCAGAAATAGCAAGTCAACACGGAGTTCGCGTATTGGAAATTTCGAGGAATGGCTTCAATCATGGCCATACAAGAAACCTCGGGGCCCAGCATGTCAAAAAAGATATCCTGGTCTTCTTGACTCAAGATGCGTTACCAACAGATGATTATTGTTTGGAGAACCTCATCAAACCAC
>JAGODU010000015.1 GCA_017998095.1 Prolixibacteraceae bacterium
TTCCTTCGAACGACTGGATATGAATTTCCCCTGATGCGCTGATATTGTGCAAAATGAACATCCTCCAAAACAACCCCGGTGGATAGTTATTGAATGGCGTATCATCTCATACGCAGGTATATGCTTCCCGACATATCTTGGATGTGGAAGCCTTGTATATGGATAATCGTAAAATGTATCTAATTCTTTTTCTGATAAAGGTTCATAAGGCGGATTGATAACCACCCATGAATCAATAGTTTGCTGAATAATCCTTTTGCCTTTCCATTTATTCGATTCTTCTTCTATATTTTTGAAATTCTCAGCATATTTCTTTTTATTCTTCAGACATTCAGAATGCCCTGTTAAAATAATACTGACTTCTTTTTCCGAAACATTCTTTGGATATTCATTTTGAAGCCAGGCAGTCTGAGGTACTGATTTAATATCTTTTATGCTTTCTCCTGATCTTATCTTTTCGATAATTTCCAGAAGAGGTTTTTCACCCATACCATATACCAATAAATCAGCTCCCGATGAATAAAGAATTGAAGGCAATAGCTTATCGCTCCAATAATCGTAATGGGTTACCCTACGCAACGAAGCTTCAATTCCTCCTATTATTATTGGAATTTCGGGATACAATTCTTTTAAAATCTTACAATAAACATTTGTTGCATAATCAGGCCTCATGCCGGGTCTTCCATCCGGAGTATATGCATCATTTGACCGAAGTCTTTTGTTGGCAGTATAATGATTAACCATGCTATCCATGCAACCTGATGTGACAGCAAAAAATAAGTTTGGTTTTCCAAGCTTTTTAAAGTCACGCAGGTCATCACGCCAGTTAGGCTGAGGTACAATGGCAACTTTCAGTCCGCTTGATTGAATAACTCTGCCTATAACAGCTGTTCCAAATGAAGGATGATCAACATAGGCATCGCCGCTGAATAGTATCACGTCAATACTATCCCAGCCCAGAGCTTTGACTTCCTTGGCAGATGTTGGCAGCCAGTCACTTATTTTATATGGAGTAGAGTTATCCAAATTTCAATTTTTGTTGCAAAGGTAACTTTTTTAGAAAAAAGAACCGGTTGTACTCTTATGAATACAACCGGTATATTTAATTTTGAAGCTTTAATAGATTGGTTCTGCTTCTGATACTTCAATATTATAAGCTATCGCCGAAATCCTGTTTGAATTTGGCAACAAGTCTTTCAGGCCAGTTGTCAACTGCATCAAGACGTCCCATGAAGAATCTTAATACTTTTGGTTCTTCAACAAACTTCAATCCGCCAACAAGTTCGCGATTGTCATACAACCATTTGATACGGTCTATAAGGAACATTGTTTGTGAAAGTGTGAACACCCTTCTTGGGAATGCAAGTCTGAGTAATTCAACATCAGCTAAAACATCATTTCCATTTTCATCCCTGACGCTTGATATAGTTCCACGTTCCATCCCACGACAGCCGGATATGATATAAAGTGCTGATGCTAAAGCTCCCGCAGGATATTGTGATTGAGGCACATGAGGAAGGAATCCCATACAATCAATATGTGCTCCAAGTGCTCCTGAAGGCGTGATTACAGGAATACCCATGCTATCGAGTTCTTTAACTGTATATTCAATGAACTTAGGTGATTGATTGATAACAGTTTCGTCAGTTGTTTCAATCAAACCAACTGCCATTGCTTCAATCTCACGGATTGACATACCACCATATGTAAGGAATCCTTCATATAATGGCACGAGATCACGCATTTTCATGTAAAGATCATGATTGTTTGTGCAAATACCACCACCTCTGGTTGAACTAACCTTACGGCTTGAGAAATACACAATATCAGCCACATCGCACATCTCTAAAAGAATATCTTTTATCGGTGTGTTCTTAAATTCTTCTTCTCTTTGTTTTATGAAATATGCATTTTCACCAATTAGGCTGGCATCAAGTACTATCATAATACCGTTTTCTTTAGCAACCTTCTTTACATCACGCATGTTTTGTATTGAAAATGGCTGTCCTCCGATAAGGTTTGTTGAAGCTTCAAGACGAATGAAAGGAATATTTTCACTTCCGTATTTAGTAATCAGATCTTTTAGCTTCTGAATGTCGATGTTTCCTTTGAAAGGAAAATCGCTTTTTATTTTCATTGCTTCATCAGTATAAATCTCAAAGATGGTACCTCCATTGAGTTCCATGTGAGCTTTAGTAGTTGTGAAGTGATAATTCATAGGAATAACATCACCTTTCTTTATGAAAGCCTGAGAAATAATGTTTTCACAAGCACGACCCTGGTGGGCTGGCAATAAATATTTTTTTCCGAAAACTTCCTGAAGAGCAGCTTCCATGCGATAGTAGCTTTGTGATCCGGCATACGCATCATCAGCCCTTAACATTGATGATACCTGATTGTCACTCATAGCGTTAGTACCACTATCAGTTAACATATCAAGGAAAATGTCTTTTGTATCAAGAAGGAAAGTGTTAAAACCACCTTTCTTTATTGCTTGAAGGCGTTCATCAATAGGTTTTAAGAATAATTTTTGTACAATTCTTACTTTGTGTAGTTCAACAGGTATTTCAGGTCTACTGTAAAATTTAACTGTTGTTTGGTTTGTATTCTCCATCGTTTAAAATGTTTAAAATAAAAAGTATAAGTATTATTGTTATTTATTATTTAAATTGAAATAAAGTTTCCTAAAATAGTAAAAAAATGAAAGATGGCATGTTTAGAGAAGTAAAAATTTTAAAAAAATTTATCAAATGAGTTGAAACTTTTAAACAGATAAATTCCCTTTTTTGAAAATATCAAAATGCATTCTGTTTTTTATGTTTTCAAAACCTGACATATTCGTACCAAATTCATACCAAGTTCTACCCAAACACCATAAGCGAGTTTTCTTATGGTGTTTGGGTGGTATTTGGTAAGAATTTGGTAGGTCAGAGATTATAATAATTTTACTTGTCACAACAGGATTTGCAATATATAGCACAAAAAAAAATCTTCTTTTCTGAAATATTGAAAAGAAGATTCAATGTATTTATAAGAAGTAATTCTTATTTTTATTTCCAGAGAGTTACTTTTTTGTCGTAATAATCTTTTAAGATATAAAAAGCTTTTTTCTTTTCTCCTTTTTCTGAAAAGAGCCCTTTCCTGTTCCATCCATCCTGAACACCGGGTAGCAAACGTCGCGGTGAGCGAAAGTCGTTCAATATCCATGGTGTCATGCCACGCAATTGAGGAATCTTGTCAAGCATTTCAAGATTCCTGATATAAAGTTCTTCCTGAAATTCTTCTGACCACCGGGTGTCTTTATCGCCATGGAGCCCATATTTTGCCCCTCCTCCGTATTCGCTGATTATAACGGGCTTGTCAAAAGCAATAGTCCATTCTGTACGCTTGCATTTTTCGGGTAGGCCATCATACCAGCCGATGTATTGGTTGAATGAAAGCACATCTACATACCGGGCAAACGGGTCTTCTATTGCTACCTTAAAAGGATTTTCACTGATGGTGTGTTTTTCAAGTGCTGCACTTATAAGGCGAGTTTCATCAAGATTGCGTGCCCAATTGATAAGGTCAGTAAGGAACTTAGTCCTCGGTTCACTGACAGGTGTTTCATTTGCAACCGACCATATAATAACATTGGCTCGGTTTTTATCTCTGTTTATCATGTCAGTAAGTTGGGCTTCAGCATTTTTGTATGTTTCTTCATTTTCCCAGTCAATGGTCCAATAAACCGGTATTTCTGACCAAACCATAATTCCAAGCTCTTCAGCTACCCTGATCATATTTTCATTGTGTGGATAATGGGCTAGACGAACGAAATTGCAGTTGAGCTCTTTAGCCCTTCCAAGAATCATCCTTGCATCATCTATTGACCAGGCTCTGTCGCCCCGGATTCCGTTTTCTTCATGAATGCTTATTCCCCTGAGAAATATGGATTTACCATTCAATAAAATGTCAGATCCTTTCACTTCTATGCTTCTGAAGCCGATCTTATCAACTACTTCATTTCCTGCAATACTTATCTTTACTTCATATAGCTTTGGGTTCTCCGGAGTCCATAGGACAGCATTGGGGATGTCGAATAATACAGGTGCAACTCCTTCATTATTAGATTGACAGATATAGTTGACTTTCAATTCCGGTATTGAAACTTCAACTTTTGAGTTTATATTTTTACCTTCAAGAGTGATGTAGCCTTCAATTTTATTTAGCGACTTACTTTGAAGCTGAATAAAATAATCACGAATAAATGTTTCAGGCATTTCTGCAAGATATACATCACGTGTAATTCCGCCGTAATTAAACCAGTCAGTATTTAAAGTTGGAACACCTTCTTTTTTTCTTTTATTATCTACCTTAACGACTAAGGAGTTGTCCTTTTCCTTAAGAATATCTGTGACATCAAAGTTGAATGGAGTGAAACCACCTTTATGCATACCCACTTTTTTCCCATTCAGGTAAACGTGGGTTTCATAGTTTACTGCTCCGAAATAAAGATAAATCCGGTTGTTTGAAGCTTGCTTATTGTAATCAAATTTCTTCCTGTACCAGATATTTCCTTCATAATAAAATAATTTCTCCTTCTGATAGTTCCATGAACCCGGAACAGTGAGGCTTTCAGACAGGTCGAAGTCATATTCAATCCTTTGGGTTTTATCAGTAGGGTGGGCATCATTAAAAATTGCTTCACTTGAAAAGGCCGCATTTGGGTTGAGGTCGATAGGCTGATACCTGTAATCATAATATCCGTTTTCATACGGGTCAATAATTATTTTCCATTCCCCATTAAGTGAAGTGATGTTTCTGTTTTCAATATTAATTATTTGCCTGTTGCTTGCAGAAAGAGAAATTGATACAATGGCAAGAACCAAAATGATAATAATTCGTTTCATCTTAAGTAGTTAGTTTCATTAATAGTATTACAAAAATCTACCAGGTTTATAGATTTTAAAAGTAATAAATTAATTCACTATTGATTAAAAAAAAAGAGGTACTAAAAACAGCACCTCTCCGGTATAGTAATATAAATTTCATTTAAAAGTGGCTTGACCCGTCCCAGCAATGAGTACAAAGCTTTTCTTTTGGAAGGCCAATTGCATCGACAAGGTCTTCTAGCTTTTGAAATTTAAGGGATGAAAGGTCGAGATCTTTTCTGATTTGCTCAACCATATCAGCATATTCTTTTGTGTTTGGATCAGCATATTTATTGAAATCGACTTCTTCTTTTCCTTCAAGCTTCATTATTGCTTTTCTGGTGGCAAGTTCAAGAGTAGTACGTGAACGGCTGAAATTAAGGAATTCGCATGGGAAAGTTAAAGGAGGGCAAGCAATTCTCATGTGAACTTCCTTTATTCCGGCATCGTGTAAATCTTTTACGTTATCTTTCAGCTGAGTTCCCCTGACAATAGAATCATCGAGGAAGATACCTGATTTTCCAAATGTAAGGGCGTTATTTGGTATGAGCTTCATTTTTGCAACAAGATCTCTCATCTTTTGGTTTTGCGGCATGAAACTTCTTGGCCATGTTGGAGTATATTTAGCGTAAGGACGCATAAACGGAATAGAAGTAGCATTGCTATATCCAATAGCGTGACCAACTCCGGAGTCAGGAATACCTGCAACAAAATCCGCTTTTACATCATCATTTTCAGCTAATTTAAGGCCACATTTGTAACGACATTCATCAACATTGATACCTTCATAGAATGATGGCGGATAGCCATAATAAACCCAAAGGAATGAGCAAATCTGCATTTCTTCGTTAGCCTCACGTAATATGGTGCAGCCATTTGCAGTTATTTCAACAATTTCACCCGGGCCAACATACTTTTCAATTTCATAATCAAGATTTGCAAATGAGCATGTTTCAGATGCTGCACAATAAGCACCATCCTTTTTACCAATAATAATTGGGGTACGACCCAGTTTATCCCTTCCGGCTATTATTTTATTTTCAGAAAGGATGAGGATTGAACAAGATCCTTTTATCAAGTTGTATACATTCTCAATACCTTCCTTAAACGATTGTTTTTCGCATATCAGCATTGCAATCAGCTCAGTAGCATTAATACCACCCTGGCTTGTTTCAGCAAAAGTTTTACTTGCAGAAAGCATTTTTTCTGAAAGTTCATCAAGATTATTAATTTTTGATACTGTAGCTATTGCAAACCTTCCAAGTTTGGAGAAGATAACCAAAGGCTGAGCTTCAGTGTCACTGATAACACCAATGCCACATTCTCCTTCGAAACCGTTTATGTCTTTTTCAAACTTGTTTCTGAAATTTCCGTCTTCCAGACTGTGGATTGCTCTTTGATAACCTTTTGATGAAGAAAAAATTGTTACGCCGGCACGCTTTGTCCCCAGGTGTGAGTGATAGTCTGTACCGTAGAAAACATCATTAACACAACTGTCTGATGATGTAGCTCCAAAAAAACCGCTCATATTTTTTATTTAGGTATTGTGATGCGACAAAAGTAAAAAAATAGGGTTCACAAAAAAATTTAATATCAATGTGCGGAGAGGTTTTTTCAAAAAAATAATAACAAAGTAATGCAAGTAAAAAGAGATATGATTTCAATTGTTATTATAAGTCTGGAAATTAAAATTTTAGGTTAAAATTGTTATAAATATTACAATAAAAATTACAAGGAAAGCAGTATTTTCATAATGGGTCAGACTTATCAGGGAAGAAAGGATTTCTTTTTCAAGTTCTTCGTCAGAATTTATTTCAGTATAGCTGAATTTGTTTCTAAGAATTCCGGTTTGTTTTCCTTCTTTTAATATTTCCTGGTTAGATTTTAAAATGTGTGAATTTAGATAGTATTCAGTTTTTCCGAAAATGGAAATAGTGGAATTGTTTTTAGCAACGAAATTTTTAATCAGGCCTATTGTTTGATCATTTTTTATGATGAAACGTTCTGTCGCCCAAATATTTTTAGGTTTGATAATGTATTTGGAATCGTCAAAAGTATAAGTTTCGGTATTTTTAAAAGTTGAAGGAGTAAACCGTCCTATTATTTTATCATTAAGAATAATGAGAAAATTATCGTTGTACCATTTTTCTTTCTTTATGATATAGTTATACATAGTCAAAATATTAGATTCTTGCTATATATGTAGAACTGACGGAATGAAAATTACATTATTGCTTTGAAAAAAAAGCAATATATTTTAACATAGTTCTTCTATCAGAATTTTGTAATTTTAATTTCAGAAATAATTATTCAAAAACGTTAGCAATTTGAGTTGTAGAATATTTACCGTCATCAAGTTTCTTTCTTATTTCAGCAAATGCCTGAATAGTATACTCTGCATCCTCAATTGTATGTACAGCAGTAGGCATAAGCCTTAAAATCAATTGTCCTTTAGGGACAACCGGATAAATTGCCATCGAGCAGAAAATATTATAATTTTCACGAAGATCCATTACAACATTTGAAGCTTCAGGAACTCCACCTTTAAGGTATATAGGTGTGATAGGAGAATTGGTTAATCCAAGGTCAAACCCTTGTTCTTTAAGACCTTTTTGCAAATATTTAACTATTGTCCAAAGGTTTTCTCTTAATTCCGGATGATTTTTAAGGAGTTCAAGCCTTTTTAAAGCTCCTGCAACCATTACCATTGGTAAAGATTTTGCAAATGTTTGAGACCTCATGTTATAGCGGAGATAATTGCAAATATCTTCATCGCAGGCTATAAATGCTCCAAAACCAGCCATTGCTTTGGCAAATGTTGCAAAATATAAGTCTATACGGTTAGTAACATTAAAATATTCAGCAGTTCCTGCTCCTGTATGTCCCATAATTCCAAAACCATGAGCATCATCAACAAGAAGTCTGAAATTGAATTCATCCTTTAAAGCAGTAATTTCATCAAGTTTGCCAAGATCACCGGACATGCCGAAAATACCTTCAGTAATTACAAGGATACCCCCGTTGGTTTTGTTTACAATTTTTGTTGCGTGAGAAAGTTGTTTTTTGAGGCTTTCAATATCATTGTGTTTGAAAACAAATCTTTTTCCAATATGGAGTCTTATACCATCTCTGATGCTTGAGTGAGAATCTGAATCAAAGACAATAACATCATTTCTTTTAATGAGAGTGTCTATAACAGAAACCATACCCTGATACCCGTAATTAAGGAGAAATGCATCCTGCATTCCAACAAATTCCGCTATCTTTTTTTCAAGTTCCTCATGTTTACCTGTCTGTCCTGACATCATTCTGGCACCCATTGGGTAAGCCAAACCAAATTCCTGCGCACCTTTAGCGTCAGCTTCCCGTACTTCGGGATGATTAGCAAATCCTAAATAATTATTTAAGCTCCAGTTTAATACTTCTTTGCCCCTGAATTTCATCCTCGGACCAATTTCACCTTCCAGTTTGGGGAACATATAATAACCGTGACCATGCTTTTGGAATTGGCCAAGAGCTCCTTTGTCTGACTTCAATTTATCAAATATGTCCATTATTGCGCGATTGGTATAAACTATGCAAAAGTAAAATTTTTTAAAAGTGTTTACAAATTGTGTTAAATTTCGTTAAATAATTTTGAGATGCCACATAAATCTTTAATTTTCACGTTTTATAATTTAAACTAAAAGTATACTTTTGCAGTTCAATTTCAATTATGAATAAAAATTGGTTTTTCTTATTGATTTTAAGTACAGTATTGTTCTCCTGCGGAGAGTTTAATACTGTTCTGAAAAGTACCGACTACGAATATAAATACAAAAAAGCTATTGAATATTACGATGCCGGTGATTTTACTCATGCTTCCCAGTTGTTTGAAGACCTTGTATATGCATTCAGGGGAACATCTAAAGGGGATGATCTTTATTATTTTTACGCAAAGAGTTGTTATGCTCAAAGAGATTATCTCTTAGCCGGACATTATTTCAAGAGTCTTATCGATCAGTATCCCAGGAGTGAATATGCTGAAGAATCACAATTCATGGTTGGAATGTGTTTTTACAAAGACTCACCATCCCCAAAGCTTGATCAGGAAGTAACTAAAAAAGCAATCGATTCATTTCAGCTTTTCATTAATATTTATCCTTTCAGTACAAAGGTTGAAGAAGCTAATGTTCTTATTGATGAGCTCAACGAAAAGATTGTATACAAGTCGTACTTAAGTGCGAAATTATATTTTGACATGCAATATTATAAGGCATCTGTAATTGCAATTGATAATAGCCTGAATGATTTTCCAACAACAAAATATAGGGAAGAACTTAAATATTTACTCTTTAAATCTAAGTTTTTATTGGCATCTAATAGTGTTGAATCAAAAAAACGTGAAAGATTGAATGATGCCAGAGATGAATACTTTATCTTTGTGGATGAATTTCCCGAAAGCAAGTATGTCAGAGAAGTAAAGAGAGATTATAAGATGATTGCAGGAATGTTGGGAATTGAAGAAAAAGAATTAAGTACTATTAATTAATAGATATGGATTATAAAAAGACAAAAGCATCAAGTACAACTATCTCAAGGAATATTGACCAGTTAGCAGAAGAAACCGGCAATATTTACGAAACTGTTATGATTCTTGCTAAACGCTCAAATCAAATTGCTTCTGAGCTTAAGGAAGAATTGAATCAGAAACTTTCTGAATTTGCTTCATATACAGATAATCTCGAAGAAGTGTTTGAAAACAGAGAGCAAATTGAAATTTCTAAATTCTATGAAAGATTACCAAAAGCAACTCTTATTTCAACACAAGAGTTTATTGAAAATGGTATTTACCATCGTAATCCTTTAAAAGACAGCCGTAAGGTTAAATTTTAAATAAAATTTCTTTTCGGTGCGACTGAAAGAAAAACATATAATATTGGGAATCACAGGAAGTATAGCTGCTTATAAGGCAGCTGTACTTTTAAGATACCTGATTAAAGAAGGTGCTGAAGTTCAGGTTGTAATAACCCCTTCAGGAAAAGAATTCATTACACCTGTTACTCTTTCCGCATTATCAAACAAACCAGTTATAAGCAATTTCTTTGGAGCTAATGATGGTTCATGGAACAGTCATGTAGACCTGGGATTATGGGCTGATTTAATGCTCGTAGCTCCAGCAACTGCCTCGACTATTGGCAAATTTGCAAATGGTATTTGCGATAATATGCTTTGTACAACATATATGTCGGTTAAATGCCCGGTAATGATTGCCCCGGCAATGGATCTCGATATGTTTATTCATCCTGCCAATCAAAGAAATCTTTCTCTTCTTAAAGAATTCGGAAACATAATTATTGAACCTGCTACCGGTGAACTTGCCAGTGGATTAACAGGTAAAGGACGGATGCAGGAGCCGGAAGCAATTGTTGAAGAAGTGGTCAGGTTCTTCAACGAAAAAAAAAACTGAATAAAAAGACATTTCTTGTTACAGCAGGGCCTACTCATGAAAGAATAGATCCTGTAAGGTTTATTGGTAATTATTCTTCCGGAAAGATGGGTTTTGCAATTGCGGATGAACTAGCTGACAGAGGAGTAAAGGTAATTCTGATTGCCGGTCCGGTTTCTCTTAAACCCAGAAATAAAAATATTAAAAAAATCGATGTTGTTTCTGCAGAAGAAATGAATGAGCAATGTCTTAAATATTTTCCTGAAACAAACGGTGCTATCATGTGTGCTGCGGTTGCTGATTTTACACCAGTTGTAAAATCAGATAAAAAAGTTAAAAGGGGAAATGAAAACTTTATCATTGAATTGAAGCCGAACCCTGATATTGCAGCCGGACTAGGAAAAATAAAAAAAGAAGGACAAATACTTGCAGGATTTGCTCTTGAAACCGACAATGAAGAAAAAAATGCAATTCAGAAACTTCAAAAGAAAAATCTTGATTTTATAGTTTTAAATTCATTGAATGATAAGGGTGCCGGATTTCAATCAGACACAAATAAAATTACTATCATCGATAAGTATAATAAATCATTCAATTTTGAGTTAAAATCTAAAGCTGAAGTTGCAAAAGATATTATCGACCGTTTGATTGAAGAAATAGGATTGTAATATCGAATTCAATTTTTAAATTTACATTTCAAATGTGATTATGATGAGAAGATTATTATTATCAGCATTTATTCTGATATTCGTTTCTAATATGCTGGTTGCTCAGGAGTTAAGGTGTAATATAAGTGTTAATGCCAACAAACTTCCTGGAGCAAATAAGAATATTTTCCGTTCTATGCAAATGGATTTGTATGAGTTCATGAATAATAAAAAGTGGACAAAACACAATTACTCCAATAACGAGAAGATTGAATGCAGTATGACTATTCAAATAACCCGCCAGGTTTCTTCTGATGAATATGAAGCAACTATTAATGTACAAAGCAAAAGACCGGTTTATAATTCATCATTTAAAACTACAATCCTTAATATTCAGGATGAAAGCTTTAGGTTTAAATATCAGGAATTTCAAACTATTGAATTTTCTGAATCTGGTAATAAAGATAACCTTACTAATGTACTGGCATATTATGCTTATGTGATTCTTGGATTTGATTATGATACCTTCTCTTTAAATGGAGGAACAGAATATTTTGAAAGAGCAAGACAAATAGTTACAGAATCCCAGAATGTTCAATGGAAAAATTCCGGATGGAAGGCATTTGAGTCTGACTATAACAGATATTGGCTTGTTGATAATATTTTAAACAAGACATACCTTCCTTATCGGGAACTTATGTATACTTATCACAGAAAAGGTCTTGATGTAATGTCTGAGAGAGTAGAAGAAGGGCGAGCTGAAATTGCTGAATCGTTACGACTGCTGCAAAAGGTTTTCAGATCCCGTTCAAAGCTATATATTACTCAGATTTTCTTTGATTCGAAGTCTAATGAACTTGTGAATATATTTTCAAATTCATTCCCCGATGAACAAAACAGGGTCATTAAAATCCTTAATGAATGTGATCCTTCCAATGCTTCTAAGTATGAACGTATAACCAAAGGAGAAAGTACTTCTGATATTTAACCTATGCTTTCAGGACTATTAATAAAAAACTATGCTATTATCAAAGAGCTGAATATAAATTTCGGTAAGGGTTTTTGTGTAATTACCGGAGAGACAGGTGCCGGTAAATCTATTATAATGGGTGCACTTTCATTGATACTTGGTCAACGTGCTGATTCTTCTGTATTGAATTCCGCAGATGAAAAGTGTGTTGTTGAAGGTCGTTTTGAAATAAACGGGAAAGGTGACATAAAATCATTCTTTGAAAATAATGACCTTGACTTTGACGATTTAATAATACTCAGGAGAGAAATTCTTCCAAACGGGAAGTCAAGAGCTTTTATCAATGACACACCGGTACAACTGAATCTTTTACGGGATATTGGCATTCAGCTAATTGATGTTCACTCACAGCATTCAAATCTTGAACTTGGCAAAAAGCAATTTCAGCTAAATGTTGTAGATTGGTATGGTGGACATTCAAATGAGCTTTCAAAATTTAGTGAACTTTATAAGGAATTTAAAAAGGTTCAGTCTTTACTAGTTTCTACAAAGGAAATGGCGAAGAAATCGAAAGCAGATTTGAATTTTTATGAATTTCAGTTTAATCAGCTAAATGAGGCCAAACTTACTGATGGGGAGCAGGAAGAGCTTGAGCAGGAACAAGAAATCCTTACACATGCCGAAGATATAAAGTCAGGTCTTTATACTATCTTTAATATAATTGACGGAGAAGAACAATCAGTTATTATTAAAATGAAGGAGATTTATTCCGTAGCTCAAAAAATGACTGTTTATTTACCTGCAGCTGAAAACATACTAAAAAGAATTGAAAGTCTGCTTATTGAGGCGAGAGATATTGCACAGGAATGTGAACAGCTACTTGAAAAAACAGATTCAGATCCTTCCCGTCTTGATTTTATTAATAACAGGCTTGACCTTATATATACTCTGCATCAGAAGCACAGGACAGGTTCTGTAGCTGAACTTATTGTACTGCGTGACAGTTTCGATGAAAAGATTCAAGCTGCCGCTTCCTATGATGAAGAAATTGAAAGACTTGAAAAAATTTACACTTCTCTTCAGGTTAAAATGAATGTGTCTGCTGAAATTCTGACAGATTGCAGGAAAAAGATATTGCCGGAAATTGAAAAGGAGATTATTTCTTATTTGAATCATTTAGGAATGCCCAATGCTATTTTCAATGTAGAAGTTGGCAGGAAAGATGATTATACACCATCGGGAATAGATGAAGTTTCGTTTTTATTTAATGCCAACAAAGGAGGTCAACCGGAAGAAATTAATAAAATAGCATCAGGAGGAGAATTATCGCGTCTTATGCTTGCAATTAAGAGTGTAATAGCAAGATCGAAGGAATTGCCTGCTATTATCTTTGATGAGATTGATACAGGTATTTCCGGTGAGATTGCCAATAAAATGGCTGATATCTTAAAATCTATTGCCGGCTATATGCAAGTAATAAATATAACTCACCTTCCTCAGATTGCCTCTAAAGGAGATAATCACTACCTGGTTTATAAAAATGAAAATGAAAGAAATGTAGAAACCGGAATGAGAATACTTGATAAGGAAGAACGTATTATAGAAATTGCAAAAATGCTTAGTGGAGATAATCCAACTCCTGAAGCAATTGCAAATGCCAAATCTTTATTGAATAATTAATCAATAAATTCTTTATATTTGGGATTACAGATATTTTTTAAATAATCAAAAACTTGCTGAAATGAAAAGAATAATTACCCTTATAGTATTTTTGCTTTTAATTGGAGGAGCAATATTGTTTTATGTGCGTCATTTTTATGTATTTGGCGAAGGAGTGAAAGCAGGAAACCTTAACTTCATTGTTAATAAAGGTTATGTTTTTAAAACATGGGAAGGCAGGGTAATTCAGACCGGTTTTAAAACACCTGTTCCCGGAAGTATGCAAAGCAACGAATTTGAATTCAGTATTACTAATGATAGTATAGCTAAAGTACTTGAACTTAGCAGTGGTAAATTTGTTGAACTTCGTTACAAAGAATATTTAGCACCACTGCCATGGAGGGGACAAAGCAAATATATTGTTACTGAGATAATAAAAATTGAACAAGACAACTCTGCAACGGGGTTACCGTATTAAAGTAATTAGATTTATTTGTCGTAACGGTTATCCCACCATTTACGCAATCTTTCAAGCATAGATAATTCCTGTTGACTGTTACCTGCTTTCCAGATTCTTTTGTTTTTAATCTTTGCAGGCAGGTATTGCTGGTTTACAAAATTTCCTTCGTAAGAATGGGCATATTTGTAATTTTCACCATAACCTAATTCCTTCATCAGTTTTGTAGGGGCATTCCTTAAATGCAGAGGTACAGGGAGGTTGCCGGTGTTTCTTACTAATTCAAGGGCATCATCAATGGCGCAATATGAGGAATTAGATTTAGGAGAGGTCGCAAGGTAAATAGTAACTTCAGATAGAATTATCCTTCCTTCAGGCCATCCGATTTTGTTAATAGCATCGAATCCGGCATTGGCAAGCAGTAGCGCATTTGGATTAGCCAGGCCAATATCTTCAGAAGCAGAAATAACTAACCTTCTGGCAATGAATTTAGGATCTTCACCACCTTCCACCATTCTGGCAAGCCAGTAGATAGCGCCGTCAGGATCGCTTCCTCTTATGCTTTTAATGAATGCAGATATGATATCATAATGCAGTTCTCCATTTTTATCGTATGCTGAAGGATTCTCCTGCAATGATGAAGTAACCTTTTCATTATTAATGATTATTAGTTCTGAATCGGAAGAATTGACAACCAATTCTATAATATTTAGAAGCTTTCTGGCATCACCACCGGAAAATCTGAACAGAGCTTCTTTTTCCTGAACTTCAATCTTTAATTTTTTTAATTCAGTGTCATTTTCGATAGCAAAATTCAACAGTTTATTGAGATCATCAACATCAAGCGATTTTAGTACATAAACCTGGCATCGTGATAATAGTGGAGTAATTACTTCAAAAGAAGGATTCTCAGTAGTTGCCCCTATAAGTGTAACAATTCCCTGTTCGACTGCCCCAAGCAGAGAGTCCTGTTGTGCCTTGCTGAATCTGTGGATTTCATCGATAAAAAGTATGGGATTTGGTTTGTTGAAAAATTGTTGTTTCCCCGCCTTTTCAATAGCTTCCCTTACATCTTTTACCCCTGAGCTAACAGCACTAAGAATATAAAAAGGACGATTCAGTGTGTTTGCAATAATTTTCGCCAGGGTAGTCTTGCCAACACCCGGAGGTCCCCATAAGATTATAGAAGTTATATTATTGGCTTCAATCATTTTACGTAGGATTGCATCGTGCCCGACCAAATGTTCCTGACCAATGTATGTGTCAAGTGATTTGGGTCTTAATCGTTCTGCCAGTGGTTGATATGACATAATGCAAAAATAATAATGTGTTTAGCTAAAAATACTAATTGCAATACCTTTTAATAACATTGTAAGCTTCTTCAATTCCTAGCTCGCCTGATTTACTTAAATCCTTTGCTCCTTCTTCAACCTTGTTTAAAAGAATCTTGACAAGTCCTCTGTTATAGTATGCTTCAGCAAATTCAGGTTCAAGTGCTATGGCCTTGTCATACTCTTCAATTGCTGATATATACTTTTCATTACGACAGTATATATTTCCGCGGTTAAAGTAAGCAAAATAGAAATTAGGGTTCATGTAAACGACAACAGAATAATCAGTTAAAATATCATCATAAGTACTTGAATTTGAACCTGTGTTTTTTTGACTACCTTGATTTGCAACAGGTTGTTTGACAAGTTCTCCAACTTCATTTACAGCTTTAACCAATTCTATTTGCTCAAGCATACGAGCTTTAGTATTAGCCCTCATAAAATACGCGAGCAGGTTTCTTTCGTCATTCTTTATTGCCTTGTCAAAATCAGCTATCGAATTGTTGAAATCATTAATTAAAGCCTTAAATATTCCCCTATATAGAAAGTTGGTGCTGTTTTTATCATTGGTCTTTATTTTTTCATCAAAAGAAGAAATTTGCTTTTGGTAGAATTCAGAAGATGATGAAGACACACTATTGTTATTGGAGATTGTCAGATATGGATCATAGTTATATGCAGCATTGAGGTTTTCAACAACAATATTGAAATATCCCACATCGTTGTTCTCTGCCCTTTTTTTATTAATGTTTATAATTTCAAAAAGTGGAAGAAGCCTTATTTCAATATTTATATCCTGAACTTTTCCCGGGTCAGCTTTAGAAGCTGATTGATTCTTGAGTGATTCTTCAAGAATAAGATCTGCCTTCAGCTTTCTTTTCCTCAGCTCTTCAGTATCAATTTCCTTTTCAGAATTAGTGTTAATCGTGTCATTTAATTCTGTTTCGTCAATATGTCCTGCAGCTTTAGCTTGTTGCTTCTGAGCTTGTTGTTGCCAGGCAAGCATTTGTTGTTGCTGATATTTTATTTTTTCCTCAGTCGTTTGCCATGGTCTTTTAGCAAATCTGGGATCCAAAAGTGAAGCTTTGTCGTAATCACTTTGATATCCGGTTTTTCCTGTCATTTCTTTAGCAATTCCTCTGTTGAAATACGCACTAGCAAGTTGAGGATCCAGCTTTATTGCATCGTCATAATCCATAATGGCTGATTCAAAACTTTCCAGCTGTTGTTTTATCATTCCCCGGTTAAGATATGCAAATGAATTTTTAGGATCGAAATATATTGACATATCGAAATCGCGCAGTGCTCCTGCGTAATCTTCTTTTTCAAGTTTAATAAGACCACGACTCATATATCCCAATGAATTGTTTGGTTTAATTCTTATAAGTTGGTTGCAATCGGAAATAGCTTTATCCCATTCTTTTAAAAGCTGATATGCAATACTTCTGTTAAGATATGCGTTAAAATTTTTTGATTTAAGTTTGATTGCCTGAGAATAATCTTCAATTGCCCCGGCATAATCACGCATTGCAGCTTTACATATTCCTCTGTTGTTGAAAATATCAGCATTTTCACCATCAAGTTCCATTGCTTTGGAGTAATCTTCAAGTGCAAGATTAAATTCTTTCAGATTGTAATGAACTACCCCTCTGTACATTATTGCTTCAGGAAAGAAAGGCTTGATTTCAATAGCCATGTCCAGATCTTTTTTTGCACCTCTGAAATCATCAAGTTCAAGCTTGGCAATTCCTCTGTAGTAATATGGTTCGGGTAGATATGGTTTTAATTTTATAACCATATTAAATGTTTGGATAGCACTAGTGTAATTGCCGAAGTATAGTTTGCTTCTTCCGGCAAGAATTGCTTTATCGGTATTTAATTGGGCAAACCCATCAAAAACTAGTAAGGCAAAAAGAAAGACTATTAAACGTTTCATAATTAATAATGATATTCACAAAAATAATATTTTTAAAGGGTGACATTGAGTTTTTCATTTATTTTAACGGAACAGTGGTGCAATAATTATATAAAACAAAAAAAGCTGAATAAGATTGTTTTTTACTTCATCTTTGATTAACTTTTTAGAAAATTTAAATATTTGAAAAAAAATTTCGAAATGGCCGTTTTCACTATAATAACAAGATGAAAAAGGTTATTTTTGTTAACTTTTTAAAAAAACAGAGATGGAACTTCTGGAAAAGATCAAACGAAACGCTTCTTTACACAATAAGAGAATTGTTTTGCCTGAGGGGAAAGAACCCCGAACATTAAAAGCAGCTGAAATTGTACTAAAAGAAAAGCTTGCCCGGTTAATATTGCTGGGCGATAGTAATGAAATACTTGAAACTGCTGGAAATATTGGTGCAGACATAAGTTCAGCCACGATTGTTAATCCTGCAACTGATTTAAGGAGAGAGGTGTATGCAGACAAGATGGTTGAGTTGAGAAAGAGTAAAGGCTTGACTAAAGATGAGGCACTGAAACTTCTTGATGACCCCCTTTATTTCGGACCAATGATGATTAAATGCGGAGACGCAGATGGTGAACTGGCAGGTGCAGTAAATGCAACAGGTGATGTTTTGCGACCGGCATTGCAATATATAAAAACTGTTCCCGGCTGTAGTGTTGTTTCCGGGGCATTTTTCATGTTTGTTGATAAGAAATTTGGGGAAGATGGTATTCTTGTTTTTGCAGATTGTGCTGTAATGCCTGATCCTACTGATGTACAATTGGCTGAAATAGCCGTTGCATCATCTAAAACTGCTGTTGCAATTGCCGGGTTTGAACCAAGAGTTGCTATGCTAAGTTTTTCAACTAAAGGAAGTGCAAATCATCCTTTGGTGGATAAGATTAAAAGTGCAACCAAAATTGCAAAAGAAATGGCTCCGAACCTTTTACTTGATGGGGAACTTCAATTAGATGCAGCTCTGATAAAAGAAGTAGGAGAGTTGAAGTGCCCGGGCAGCCCTGTTGCCGGAAGGGCAAATATCCTTGTTTTTCCGGGATTGGAATCCGGTAATATCGGATATAAATTAGTACAGCGTTTAGCCGGAGCAGAGGCTATTGGCCCCGTTTTGCAAGGGATGGCTGCTCCTATTAATGATTTATCAAGAGGATGTTCAGTTACCGATATCGTCAATATGATTGCAGTTACTGCCAATCAGGCTGCAGGTTTAAGTTAAATTTTGAAATTCGATATTATGTCAGAACCTATAATAGAGTCGATTGTTGATTTTGGATTAACCAAAGAAAAGAAATCAGCCAAATTATTTTCAAAAGTTGGAATTGTATGTTGTGAAAATGACGGACAATATATTGCCCGTGTTTGCAGCTCATATGGAATGGATGTCTTGTTCTGGGAGGCTACTTCTGAAAAGATTAAAAGGTCTTTGGACAGTATTGAAGCGATAATGCAAAGCAGAATTAGAAATTGGGGTGCTACAGAGTCTGAGAAGAAAGCTGTTATGTCAAGAATAAAAGGCACTACAGATCTTCATGATCTTAAAGATTGTGACCTTGTTGTTGAAACCGTTTCGTCAACTAGTATTGGAAGAACTCTGGATGCCAGAAAAAGATTGTTCGAAGAACTGGAAAAGATTGTTGATCCAAGCTGCATCATTGCTACAAATTCAACTTCAGTTATTATATCTGATCTTTCTGAAGGTCTGAAACACAGAGAAAGATGCATTAGTATTCATTTTATGATTAATTCAGTCGATTCAAGAATCGTAGAAATAACCAAGGGTCTTTATACCTCTGATGAAGCTTATGAAAAAGTCAGCCAGTTTATTAAGATGGTTAAAAGAAAAGCAATTCCAGTTGAAGAATCTGTAGGTCTTATCAGTGTCAGAATGTTTGTTATTATTTTGAACGAAGCTTGTGAATTGATGCAGGAAGGGGTTAGCAGCAAAGAGGATATCGAGCAACTGATGCACACCGGTTATGGTATGAGAATGGGACCATTTGCTATTGCTGATATAATGGGTCTTGACCGAGTAGTCAGATGGATGGAAAATCTCTTTAATGAATTCGGGGATGCCCGATATAAACCAAATCCAGTTATTAGAAAACTTATCAGACAACACTGCTATGGAGTTTCTTCAGGAAAAGGATTCTTCAAGTATGATGAATATGGCGAAAGAATAAAATAACTTTTGAATACCGGATTAATATAATATAAATCAGCAAAATGAAAATATTAGTACTTAACTGTGGCAGCTCTTCAATAAAATTTCAATTATTCGAAATGGATAATGAATCTGTCCTTGCAAAGGGTTTGGTTGAGAAAATTGGTTTAAACGGTTCTTGTTTGAAGCTAACTAAGGCTGACGGACAGGAAGTTATTTTTGAAGGAGAAATTTTAGACCATAAAATCGGTATTGAATATGTATTAGGCGTTTTATCAAGCAAAAAACATGGATGCATTTCCAAGTTGAACGAAATTACTGCTGTAGGTCATAGGGTAGTACATGGTGCTGAAAGATTTAAATCCAGCGTTCTGATAACTCAGGAAGTAATATCTGAAATGGAGAAATGTATTGATCTCGCACCATTGCACAATCCACCAAATCTTAAAGGCATTGAAGCAATTACTGAAATTATACCTACTATGGTTCAGGTTGGAGTTTTCGATACAGCATTTCATCAAACTATGCCTAAGTATGCTTATATGTATGGAATTCCATATAGCTTATATCAAAAATACAGCATAAGGCGATATGGTTTTCATGGGACGAGCCACAGATATGTAAGCAATAGGGCTTGTGAAATTCTTGGTGTTGACTATGAAGAACAGAAAATTATAACTTGCCATTTAGGAAACGGAGCATCAATCACTGCAATTGATAAAGGTGAATCTGTTGATACTTCCATGGGATTTACTCCCGTCGAAGGATTAATTATGGGTACTCGTGCCGGTGACCTCGATATTGGTGTTGTTACATATCTAATGGAAAAGGAAAATCTTGGCGTTGAAACTGCTTCAACACTCTTTAATAAGCACAGTGGAATGCTTGGTCTTACCGGTATTTCCTCCGATTCAAGGGATATTTTAAAAGCAGCCAATGAAGGGAATGAGCAAGCTAAAATGGCTATTGAAATTTATAACTACCGGATTAAGAAATATATAGGTTCTTATATTGCAGCTATGAATGGATGTGATATTTTGGTTTTTACAGGTGGAGTAGGAGAAAATGCAGTTCATACCAGAAAAGGTGTTTGTAATAATCTTGAATGGTTGGGAATAGAAATTGATGAAAGGATAAATTCTAAAATCAGGGGGACTGAAGCAATTATAAGCTCTGAAAGTTCAAAAATTAAAGTTTTGGTCATACCAACAAATGAAGAATTGATGATTGCCCGTGATACTTTAAAGTTTTTATAAGACTGATAATAAAGTATAAATGAAAAAGGATGTTTTATTTAAAAACATCCTTTTCATTATTTCCTGTTAAGGTTAGCTCTTTTACTTATGTCAAATTATTCTGCAGCTTCCTGGATATCTTCAACTGCTCCTTCTATTTCATCAGCAGCATCTTCTATAGCTTCTCCCGTTTCATCTATAACTTCTTCCATAGCTTCTCCTGCTTCATCGAGTGAATCTCCAACTTCTTCTATGACTTCAGTGGCTTCGTCACTTACATCTTTTGATTTATTCTGGTTACTGCATGCTGCTAAAAATATTAAACAAAAGATTGCTAAAAACAAAGATTTCTTCATGGTAATAGTATTAAGTGTTTGACAATTATTCAAATATAGTTATTATTGTTTATATGAAATATAAGCAACTAAGTTAATAAAAAAGGATAGCCTTTCTTAATCCTTTTTAAGAAACTTTTCAAGGTACATTTTATATCAAAAAAAATACTGAAATTGCAACTATATTATAAAAATTCTGTCATTTTAGATAATTGATTATACAAGAATTAATTGTTTATTGTAATGGGTTTTTAATTATTGAAAAGTTAAAAATATTAAATCTAAACTATATGAAAAAAATTGTACTTTCTTTATTCCTGATGTTTGTTGTGTTTATTACTAATGGTCAATCTTTTGGCGATAGTAATAATATCACTATTGATGAATTTTCTTATGATGATGAAGTTAAGACTGTAATGGGAACAATTAAAATTAATCGTATCTCAGGATTTGGAGGACCAATAATGAGCTTTACTGCTTTAAACGGAGAGTTTGCTCATATTATGGGCGGCGGCGGCGGAGTAATTCTTAATAATATTTTTATCGGAGGCTATGGTGAAGGAGTTACGAATACTTTAACTATTGGAGGCACTGCTTCTCTAACTGACTTTGATTTCGGTCATGGAGGTTTCTGGGTAGGTTATGAAATTGGTCATAAAATGATTATTCACCCTGTAATAAGTTCAAGAATAGGGTGGGGTAGTTTAACCGGTTATGATGAGATAAACAGCAAAGACGTAAAAGATAATTTCTTTGTTCTTATTCCTACTATTTCTGCTGAGATTAATCTTACCCGCTTTTTTAAAGTAAATATTGGAGCTGAATATAGGAGAACGTTTAATGTAAATAACCTTGAAGGATTGAATGATAATAACTTTTCTGGTTTAGGTGTTCATTTAAACTTCTTATTTGGATGGTTTTAATGATTTATTATTTGACAGGTACTTTAAACCATTTATTGTCAGTTAATTCATGTTCGTAATTTTCAATATATAAGATTGCTTCTTCAGGTGTAGATGTAATCTTATATATTTTACGATAACTTTCTTTTGCAAAGGTTTCTGAATATGACTTTTCAAATTGATTCAAAAGATCGTTAAAGTATCCATTAATATTTATAAAAACTATGGGTTTCCGGAGGTAATCAAGTTGTTTTAAAGTGATTACCTCCAGTATTTCTTCTAAGGTGCCAAATCCTCCTGGTAAGGCTATGAAAGCATCTGATTTATCTCTCATCAATGCTTTCCTTTCATCCATAGTTTCAGTAATGACTATTTCGTTTGCCTTGTCTGATGTTAATTGGAAATTATGAATTTTCAAAGGAATGATTCCTGTAATATGACCATTGTACAATTTTACTGTTGAAGCTAAATGTTCCATTAAGCCAACGTTTGCACCTCCAAAAATCAATGAATGGTTTCTGTTGCCAATTAATTTTCCAAGTTCTTCAGCTGCTTTGAAGTATAAATCTTTAACAGCATTGCTTGAAGAGCAGTAGACGCAAATATTCATAAATTATTTTGTTTATGCATCTATATTTGCATATGTTGCGTGATCTTCAATGAATTGTCTGCGTGGTGGAACATCATCTCCCATTAACATTGAAAATACATGATCAGCTTCTGCTGCGCTCTCTATTGTAACCTGTCTGAGAGTCCTTCTTTCAGGATTCATTGTAGTATCCCACAATTGTTCGGCATTCATTTCTCCAAGACCTTTGTATCTCTGTACATGAAAACCCGAATCTTTTCCACCTCCCATTTCTTCAATTATACTTAGCCTCTGCTGCTCACTCCATGCATATTCTTCCTTTTTACCTTTTTTCACAAGGTATAACGGAGGTGTAGCAATATATAAGTATCCATTTTTAATTAAATCCTGCATGTATCTGAAGAAAAGTGTCATTATCAATGTTGCAATATGACTTCCATCAACATCAGCATCGGTCATTATTACAATCTTCTTATATCTGAGTTTATTGATATTAAGTGCCTTTGAATCTTCATCTGTACCAATGCTAACTCCAAGTGCGGTAAAAATATTTCTGATTTCTTCACTGTCAAACACTTTATGTTGCATTGCTTTTTCTACATTCAGAATTTTTCCTCTAAGCGGAAGTATAGCCTGAAACTGTCTGTCCCTTCCTTGTTTTGCTGTTCCACCTGCTGAATCTCCTTCAACCATGAAGATTTCACATTTATCAGGGTCATTATCTGCACAGTCAGCTAATTTACCAGGCAAGCCACCTCCTGACATAACATTCTTACGCTGTACCAACTCTCTGGCTTTTCTTGCTGCATGACGTGCCTGAGCGGCCAGAACAACCTTGGAAACTATAGACTTGGCATCTTTTGGGTGTTCTTCAAGATATATTGCAAGCATTTCACTAACTGCCTGATCTACTGAAATACTTATTTCTGAGTTGCCTAATTTTGTTTTCGTCTGTCCTTCAAACTGAGGTTCTGCTACTTTAACAGAAACTACTGCTGTTAAACCTTCCCGGAAATCATCACCGTTGATTTCTATTTTCAGTTTTTCCAACATCCCGGATTTGTCAGCATAAGCTTTTAATGTTCTGGTTAACCCTCTTCTGAAACCGGTCAGATGCGTTCCTCCTTCAATAGTATTGATATTGTTTACATATGAATGGATGTTTTCAGTGAATGAAGTGTTGTAGTGTAGTGCTATTTCAACAGGTACATCATTCTTTTCTGTAGCTATATGAATAGTCTCATCTATTAAACGTTCACGAGAATTATCAAGGTATTCAACAAATTCTTTTAATCCTTCTTCTGAATAAAATAACTCTTTCTTGAAATTTCCTTCATCGTCTTTATCTCTTTTGTCTGTAATTGATAAATATAAACCGGCATTTAAAAAGGCCAGCTCTCTTAAACGGGCTGAAAGTATTTCATATTTATAGGTTGTAGTAAGAAATATTGAATCATCAGGTTTAAAAGTAATTATCGTTCCTGTCTTGTTTGATGCTCCTTCTGTTCGAATATCTCCTAAAGCTTTACCTTGTGAAAATTCCTGTACCCATATTTTACCGTCACGATGAACTTCAGCCTTGAGATGAATTGATAATGCGTTTACACATGAAACACCAACTCCGTGCAATCCACCCGAAACTTTATATGAGTCTTTATCAAATTTTCCTCCCGCATGTAATACTGTCAAAACTACTTCCAGAGCTGATTTCTTTTCCTTTTCGTGATAATCAACAGGGATACCCCTTCCATCATCAATTACTGTTATAGAATTATCTTCGTTGATTATTACTTCAATATTTTTGCAATACCCGGCCAATGCTTCATCAATAGAGTTATCAACAACTTCATACACCAAATGGTGGAGCCCTTTTTCATTGACATCTCCAATATACATCGCCGGACGCTTCCTAACTGCTTCAAGTCCTTCTAATACCTGTATGCTGTCTGCTGAATAATTGCCATTACCATTTCCATTGGTAAGGTCTTTGTTCTCTAATTCGCTCATCTTTTTGCTTAATTTTTAATCAAAATAATAACAATCATCATTTTTTCAGACGATATTCCTCGTACAGATTTTTTATTGTTCAGGAATATTTTCGATATTCATAATTTTTTATCCTGAATGATCGAAGACCTTTGGTGAAAAGTGATATTTTGTTATTGAATTTCAATGTTTTATAAAAGAATATTTTTTTCTTTTTTGTTGGCTCAAATATAATAAAATATAGCCTGAAAGCCTACTTTTTAAGCTCTCTGAAATCAAAAGTTTTCAACAACTTAAGGTTAAATTTTAATTAAAATATATATCGCGCCCCAATTAGAAAATGAATACCCTGAGAGTTGTATCCATGCCAGTTTTCATAATTCTGATTTAACAGATTACTGACATTTATAAAGAAATTTAACTTGTTTGAAAATTGATATTCACCCCCCAGATTTATATCTATAATCGTCTTTAAATCATGATATTCTGTTGTATATACAGGATTGTCAATCAACAACTCTTCTTTTTTGTAATTATAAGTACATATTTCAACTTCCCCCTTCCTTGGTCCAATAACTGAAGCATCAAAACTCGCTTTTATTTTTTCTGTTATTTGTAAAGATGTTGATAATGTTGCATCAAATGAAGGCAAGTGTGTAATTACCTGGATATCATCCGCTGAGTGGTTGTAATAATTTCCTGCAAGTGCTATGTTGATTTTTTCACTACTGTACCTGATATTTCCTCCAAACCTGAGCGTGTTCAGATTGCTGTATTTTACTCCAAATACGTTTACTACATCATTCGATCCATTAGCATATTTTATCATATTGAGGTAATAAAACGGAATATTTCCATTGATTGAATAATTCACATCTATCAAATAAGCTATCTTCCTGCTTATCTTACCCTTGAAGCCTCCAAAAAAGCTTATATATTCCTGAGATGGCCTTAACTCCTGATATGGATCAATATATGGATTTATTTCTGTCATCATTTTATAATGATTTGATGAAAGCTTTCCATTGGTTCCGGCAAACAAGGTCAGGACGTTTTTAATTGGGTAGTATTCAAAATTGATATTGGGAGATATATGTAACGTTGCACTTGAGTCATCATCAAAAATACCGGCAAGATTTAGCCCCGCTTTTAAATAAATGTTACTCCAGTTGAATTCTGCTGCCGGACTTAATCCAGCATATACAAACTGATGATTTGATACTTCCAGTGAATAGCAGTTTGCAGTACTGTCCTGATAGAAATAATCAACCTTTGAATCAATCAGCAAGTTGAATTTTTTCATTTCAAGGGAATAGCTTCCGTCAAAATATCCGTGATGAGAACTTTGCCCTGTTATATTCCAAAAGTAATTATAACCTAATAATGTGTTATGTACGAACTTGGATCTGGGAGATAGACTCCTTAACCTGAAATTTGTATACGCATTGTTTAATACCTGCTTCTTGTTAAGTGTAGTTGATAACTTTTCAGTATCTCTGTATAATAATGAATCAGTTCCCGGAAAACCGTAGTAATCAAACCTGTTTCTGTCATAGTTGATATTCCACTCCAAAACAGCCCTCCTGAAATAGTTCTTCATGAATATGCTTGCAGTATTTTGACTATAAGGAGTCTTTACTCTTAATTCATTATTCAATTTTACTGAAGGCCAGGCTGAATAATGAAAAAGATGAAGCCCGAAATCAGTTGTCTTTGTTGGTGATGCATTTACAAATATTTCAGCATAAGGAGTATAGGCATTTCCAATTCCTCCTTTTATAAATCCTGTATTATGATGTGTCTTTGGAGGATTGCCCAATTGAACTACCGGCAATTTTGTTATGGTTTTCTTTACCGGTATTAAAGTTGAACTTATTTTATAGTCAAAGACAGGTGAATAATTAGCTGTATCTGTAATATTTGGCGAAGTATTGATCTTGATTGCATTAGTTATCGAAGGTTGATAGGCTTTTATAACTTCTACTTCCTTGACAAGCGAACTGTCCTTCTGCGAAAAAACAGAAGTTGTTGTTAATATTAATGCAAGTGTTGGTATTATTTTGTTTATGCTTCTCATCTGTGCTCTTCTTTATTTGTTTTGAATTGAATCAGCCGGATTGACATCCTTAATTATTGCTTCTCCCTCCCTGATCGAAATTATAGTCATCTTTTGTTTTGCAGTTTCTATAATTCCGTCTTCTGTATTTGAATAATTGTCAATGATGCTCTTTAATGTATGTCTTGCCTGGAATAAATCATTCTGTGTCAGATATATGTCAGATAAAAGGAGGAATGATTTTCCCAACCAATATTGATGGGGAGAGTTCTTTCCAATGAAATCCATTATTTCATCTTCACTTTCCTTAAGCTGATTCCTGTCAAACAATATTTGTGCTTTGTAGAATTTCGATTCAGCACCTTCTGCTGTTTTGGTGTCTTCAGCCAGTAAACTGAAGAATTTAAATGCTTCATCAGTCCTTGATAATTTATAGCTTGAACTGGCAATTATAAAGTTTGCTTCCTTTATCATGGCTTCTGTTACATTATCTGTAGAAAGCAATAATTTTGCCGTGTTTATTGCTTCTTCATATAATCCTAACTTATACGATGCTCTTGTTATTCCTGCTCTTGATTTTAATGTATTCCATTTGGAACCTGCTATTTGTTCCAGCCTCTTGAAATAATCAAGAGAAGTGTCATATTTTCTTGCATTGAAAGTTAATTCCCCTGCCTTCAGCAACGATTGCTCAGTGAATATGTTATCGGGCATTGCTGCGACTTTTTCATACAGACCAAGCGATTTAGTATATTGTCCTTTCGCATAATAACTGTCAGCAAGATAGAAATTAGCATTGGTCTTAAAACTTCCATCAGGGAAACGAGACAAATATTCTTCAAGCTGTAGCTCTGAACCGGATTCTCCCGACATGTATTTTTTTTCAGCTGCCATGTAGAATATTGAGTCCTGGGCAGTTGATGAAACAGGTGTATATCCTCCAATCGACTGTATGTATGCAAAATATCCATCTACATTGTTGAGTTCTATGTAGTTGTTTTTTATTCCTACTAATGCTGAATTGGCCTCTTCTGTCTTTGGATAATTATCAACTAACTTTTTATATGTTTCAAGAGATACATTGAATTCATTCTTGTTGTAATATATCAATCCTAACTGTAAAAGTGCCTTGCGTGAAAATATACTCTGGGGCGACTTGATTACTAATTGTTTGTAACTTTCAATGGCTTCGTCTGTGTTATTGGTTCTTTCCATTGTATGCCCAAGCTCATACATGGCATTATCAATATATGATGATTTGGGATACTGACTTATAAGAAGCTTTAAATCACTTATTTTCTTCGCATAATCCTTGCTCAATCCTGCACATATTGCACGCTGAAATATTGCATAGTCGGGGTCATAAGTGTTTAAATTATAGGAATTTGTATAACATTTGATTGCTTCTTCGTAATCCCTGACGAGATAATAGCAATCACCTAAACGATTATTAGCATCTGCTTTGAATTGTTCTGTTGTCTTGCTTTGGCTGAGGTATTTTCTGAACCAGATTGATGCCTGATCATACTTCTTCTGATTGAACCAGCAATACCCCGTATTGTAATATGCTGTACCGAATTCAGATAAAGAAAATGCACCCGGTGATGTTTGAAATTGTGAATATCCGTCAATTGCCTTTTGATATTGACCTGTCCTGTAGTTTGCTTCGGCATTCCAATATAAAGCCTGAGCTTTGTACATCCTGTTGAAGGTTGAATTTTCAAGAGATTTCAGGAAATATTTCATTGCTCCTGTATAATTCCCATCATTGAATAATTCCAGCCCCCTATAATATGTTACCCTTTGATATGCTTCCTTCACTGATGGCGATTGTACTTTTATTTTTTCTATCGAACTTATAGCATCATTGTAGTTTCTTGTCGTCATGTAAACTTTTACAAGATAATCGAAGGCAGCATCGTTCCTTTCTGAATCAGGGTATTTGGTGATGTATTTATCAAATGCCTTAATGGTTTCACTGAATGGCGAATATGAAAGCTCGTATGATAGCTTCGCATAATTGAATAAAGCATCTTCCTCAATCTTTGGGTTGAAACTAAACTTCGATGCCTGCTCAAAAGCTGTTCTTGCTTTATTCTTGTCTTTTACTTTTAAATAACAGTCAGCCAGATGATAAAGTGAATTTTGAGCCAGACTGTCACTTCCTGCAGATGCTTTTTCCAATGCATCAATCGCCTTCTTATTTTCTCCGATTTGATAATAGCAATACCCCAATCTGTAAAAATCTTCTCTTGTCTTTTTACCATTCAAACCCTTATATGCATCCAGATATTTTATTGCATTTATATATTTTCCGGTTTCAAAATAGGAATCCCCGACTATTTTCTGTAATTCATTTCTTTGTTCTTCAGGTGCCGCATTTACTAGCTTTTCTCCTGTCTCAATTACTAAATCATATTTCTCCTGCAGGTAATATATTTGGGTCGTGTAATATGGAATGAAACCGGCAAATTCCTTGTTGTTCTGTAGCTTAGTGAACTCCTGAAGTGCCGTTTCATATTTGCCGTCAAGGTAGTTTATGTACCCCCAGTAATATGAAGCTGATTGTGCATATATTGAATTACTTTTCTTTACTTCATAAAAGGCCTGGGCTGCTTTTTTCATATCGCCCGCTTCAAAATTGCTGTATCCTATGTAAAACCTGTAATCGTCAAGGTCTGATTTCTCAAGCGCAGACGGCTCTACTTTCTCAAATGTCTTAGATGCTACCTTGTATTTGCGATTTGAAAACTGAATTTTGGCAAGCTCAAACCATAACTGGTTTTCCCAAGGTGAACCGTAACTCTTTGGCAGATATTCTGTTATTTCGTTTTCAGCAGTTTTGTTGTTCTGTTTTACCAAACACATAAGCCTATAATAATCAAGATCAAATATTACCGGATCATTTGCATTATACTGCTCTTTTAAATCCTGAAACATTTTCTCCGCTGCAATGTAATTCGATGTTTGATATAAGTCCTTCGCTTTTGAAAGACTTATATTTTCTATGCTTTTTTGTGAAAAAGCCTGCTGAAAAGAAGTTAATAATAATATTAGAGCTATAGATATTAGCTTATATGACAATTTGTTAAGTTTCATAATACTACTAAATAAATTTTCGTAAAAATAAGTATTTAATCCCAAACACTCCGTTCATTTTATATTGAATTCTCAACATTAAACTGTTTATTACTTTATTATAGTATCTGATTTGAATAAAAAAATTTAGTTTTGTGATTAAAATTATTTTATATGGACAGCCTTTATTCTATTTCGGTTACAAATGCTGATATTTTCCAGCGCGAACAACTGGTGCTTAATGATGTTAATTTTCAGATTAATAACGGAGAATTTGTTTTCCTGATTGGGAAGGTAGGTAGCGGTAAATCAAGCCTGATTAAAACTCTTAATGCCGAAATACCCCTTTATAAAGGTTCTGCTGATGTAGCAGGATTTAAACTTGAATCTATTAAAAATAAAGACATTCCTTTTTTAAGAAGAAAGATTGGCGTTGTTTTTCAAGATTTTAAACTCCTGACTGACAGAAATATATATAGCAACTTGTTTTTCGTGCTTAAAGCTACAGGCTGGACTGACAAGAAATCTATGGATGACAGGATTGACCTGATGCTTGAAGAAGTTGGCATGAAGGATGTTAAGAAGAAAATGCCTCATCAGCTTTCAGGCGGAGAACAGCAACGTATTGTTGTTGCACGCGCTTTGCTTAATAACCCCGATATTATCCTTGCTGATGAACCCACAGGAAATCTTGATTATGATACTTCTGTTGAAATTCTTGAATTATTCAAGAAAATTCATGCTGAAGGTAAAACAATCCTGATGGCTACTCATGATAAACTGATGGTTGAAAAATATCCTTCAAGAACTTTAATTTGTTCTGAAAAGAAAATTTCTGAGTCAGACACCAAACCTGAATTACTCGACTTCAGATCTCTTCTTGATTGATATTTTACAACTTTATTTCCTGGTAATTACGAATATATTGGGAATATAATTTCTTTATGTAATTGTGCAGGTTCTTTTCACCCATAAACAATGGCAACTTAGACAATAACTCATTTGGAAGATTATGGGTAACGATATAGTAAACATCTGAAGAGCTACCCGCAAATATTCCCGCACCTTTATCAACATTGGAATATATCAATACAGGTTCTGTAAATAAGGCAAAACCACTGTTCGATTGTTTGCCTACTGAATTCAAATAAAGATACATAGCCTCTGATATTGAACTAAGCTCAATCCTGTATATATTAAATGAATAATTAGAAATATTTCCGTCAGAATATTTATATTCAGAGTTCAATATTACTGAAAGACCGTATTGCTTACCGTCAAACAGTTTGTCATCAAAAATTGAAAACCTGTTGTATGAAGAGCCTCCGAATATGTCTTCTGTATCATCCGTTCCAAACACTGGGTCAGTGGAATTAATATACCCTGAACTGTAGTTAGGATATATCATAAAACTGTCCTTCGTCATTGGTGTAAATGAGAGTGAAGCTATCTCAGTTTTTACCCTGTAGAAATTCATTTGATCAGATGGATCAGTAAAATAGATCTTTGCATTCCTGTCAACAGATGTTGAATATTGATCTGAACGTGTTGTTGAAAATGTATCAATTTTATCGATTTTAATAATTTCAGGTATTTCTGTTTCAGCATTTACAGTTTCAAATCCTTCTGCTTCAATTTGAATATTATATTTTTTTCCACTTTCTATTTTTACTCCTCCATTTTTATATTTACCGCTTTCAAATTTTGTTGATGTTTGAACCCCCATATTGTTCCACTTAACAATAGAATCAATTTCCGTGATGTAAGTGAAGTCAGGAAATGATGTCTCTCCTTGTTTAAAAGTTATTTTTGCATTTTTTACCGATTCGAAATACTCCTTATCTTCAATTGCTGAAACTGTATATGTAAGGTCGACAGAAGGAACACTATCCGGTGACAGAAAGCAATTTACAACAAGCATTGGCTTGATATCTTTTTCTTCAAATTCTACTATCTTAAGACAACTTGTTGCTACGATAGCAAAAAGTATAAAGATTAAATATGCTATATTTCTTTTCATGGATATTAAAATTTATAAGTGTAAGATATTGAAGGTATTATTGGGAATATACTTACCTGGATGAGAGCAGGTTTTGAGTCTTCTACATAATTGCCGCTTCTTTCAACTTCATCCGAATATCCCCAATACAAATAGAACGGATTTTTCCTGTTGTACGTATTGTAAACGGAAAGGCTTATTGTTCTTGACCCAAATTTAAATTTCTTATGGAAGTTGACTCCTAAATCAAGCCTGTGGTAAGCAGGCATCCTGTAGTTATTCCTCCCTTCAAAATATGTAAGGTAGTTGTTGTAATACGACCATTCGCTGTTTAAATCTTCATTTTGTTTAATCTTTTGTTTGCCTAGGGTAACAGCATTCCCGGTTCCGTAAACCCATGTTATTCCTGCATCTATATTCTTGCTAAATTCATGTGAAATTGTGATGCTTATATCATGCCTTCTGTCGTATCTTGCAAAAAACGGTTTCCCGAAGTTTATATTTTCAAACTGCCGCTGGGTCCATGATAAAGTATATCCAATCCACCCGGTTGTCTTACCAATCTTCTTTTCAAGAAGGAATTCTCCTCCGTACGACCAGCCTTTGCCAAGTTCTACCTGATCTTCCCAGCCTTTTGAAGTGATTGAATATGAGGCACCATCCTTGTACTCAATCATGTTTTCCATTGTCTTGTAGTAGCCTTCAATTGAGAGATCCAGATTCCATGGGAGAGTAAAGAATGAACCCAAAGCAACCTGATGTGAACGTTGGGGTTTTATCCTTTTTGTTGTAGGAAGCCACAAATCAGTGGGCAAACTAATCGTTGAACTGCTTAAAAGATGAATATTCTGAGACATCATAGTGTATGAAGCCTTCAATGACCATTTATCAGTTGCCTTAATTCTTATGCTTGCTCTTGGTTCGATTGAAGGGTAGAAGCAATCCTGTACAGAAAATCCTGAAAAATGAGCTCCCAGATTAACTTTTATTGCATCCCCGATATCAAAATTATCTTCAGCAAAAGCAAAGAACTCGTTTGCATAAATATTTGGATTTCCGATTATTGTGTCATAATTAAAGTTGTTTTGTTCATTATCATTTATTTTAAAATGATTAACTCCAGGTCGGAATGTATGATAGGTATAATTGGCTCCGAATTTTATCGAATGTACAGGGTTAGGAAAGTAATCAAACTCTGCTTTTGCAGATATATCTTCAATTCCTGAAAAGAATTTAAACATATCGCTCGAGCTCTTATTTGTTGACGTATTTTCATTCGAGTAATCAAAACCAATATCAAAGTTGTATTTGCTGTAAGTTAAGATGAAGTTACTGAACAATTTATTTGAAATAACGTAATTCCAGCGAAGTGCTCCCGTGCCGTTACCCCAGCTAATATTTGCATCTTCCTTGGTGATATACTTGATGTTTTCATTATAATATTCATCTTCGTTTTTCATGTAAAACTTATCGTTTCCGAAATATCCGCTTAAATACAAACGGCTTCTTTCTGAAAAGATATGATTCAATTTTACATTCAGGTCGTAAAAATAATATCCTGCACTTAATTCATTGTTATTTGTCCATTTAAGATAAGGTTGAATCAGTGCATCAGCATAAGTTCTTCTTCCTGAGATAATAAACGATGTTTTATCTTTAACTATAGGTCCTTCAAATGAAAACCTTGATGATATTATTCCAACCGAAGCTTCTCCATGAAATTTCTTCAGGTCACCTTCTTTCATGTTAATATCTATCACTGAAGATAACCTTCCTCCAAAACGGGCAGGAAACCCTCCTTTATAAAGCTTCACTGTTTTAAGTGCCGAAGGATTAAAAACAGAAAAGAACCCAAAAAGATGATTGACATTATAAATTGGAACGCCATCAAGCAGGAAAAGGTTTTGGTCTGGTCCACCCCCTCTTACATACATCCCGCTTGTACCTTCTGCTCCTGACTGAACGCCGGGTAAAAGCTGCAAAACCTTGAGTAAATCAGGCTCTCCAAGTATGAGTGGTACCTTCTGCACTTGCTGAATGGGTAACTCAACAACACTCATTTCAGTGTTTTCAATTTTGTTGCCTCCTTTGCCGTAAACAGTGACTTCTTCAATGGCATCCTGCAGTTCAAGCCCTATGGATATTGTAGTGTCTTTTTGAAGATTTATGAAGATATCTAACGATTTGAATCCAACAAATGAATAAGTTAGCTTTATAGCCCCCTTTGGAAGTGTTAAGCTGTAAAAACCGTATGTGTTTGTTGTTGTTCCTTTATATGCTTCAGGATCAACCACGTTGGCACTTATTAGCCTTTCGCCCGAAGCCTTGTCATAGACATAACCGCTGATTGTTGCTTTCTGACTGAATATCTGTATTGATAAGAAGGAAAGAACAAGCAGTAAAAAGGTTTTTTTCATATATTGTTTTTAGGTGATGTTTCTGTAAAAATATATAAAATCAAATTTATCAATTAATCCAATACAAATTGATGAACAATAAATAAAAATAGTTGCTTCACTAATTAAGAAAATTCAACTGTTTCCAATTTGTTAAATTGATATATTACTGGGCTTTTGTTATTCTATAATCATTCTGGCAAAGGGAACACTTTCATGTGAAGCGAACTCTCCTTTGAGATATTTGTAATAGCCAGTGATGGCTATCATTGCTGCATTATCGGTAGTATATCTGAATTCGGGAATGAATAGTTTCCATTTTTTACGCCCGGCCATTTCTGTAAGTTCATTTCTTAACCCTGAGTTTGCTGAAACACCTCCAGCAACAGTGATTTCATTGATGCCTGTTTCCTTGGAAGCCCGCGCCAGCTTGCCCAGCAGGATATCAATTATGGTTTTCTGAAGTGAAGCGCATAAATCAGCCTTGTTTTCTTCAACATAGTTTACGTTTAATTTCAGTTCATCCCTGAGATGATAAAGAAAGCTGGTCTTCAAACCGCTGAAACTGTAATCAAGTCCCTGTATCTTTGGTTTGTTGAATTCAATTGCAGTTGGATTTCCTTCTTTAGCTAATCTATCTACATGAGGACCACCGGGATAGGGGAGTCCCATCACTTTTGCACATTTATCGAAAGCTTCTCCAGCTGCATCGTCTATTGTTTGCCCGATGACCTTCATCTTTAGATGGTCTTCTACAAGGATAATCTGAGAATTACCCCCTGAAACCAATAAACATAAATGAGGAAACTTGGGTTTATCGTTGTCATTCTCATCATTTTTAATGAAATGGGCAAGGACATGTCCTTGTAAATGATTTACTTCCATCATCGGGATGCCCAGAGAAATTGATAATCCTTTTGTAAATGAGGTGCCTACAAGAAGTGAACCCAGAAGTCCGGGACCCCTGGTGTATGCTATTGCTGTTAAATCTTTAATGTCTATGTCCGCTTGTTTGATGGCCTGATCAACAACGGGAACTATATTTTGCTGGTGCGCCCTGGAAGCAAGTTCCGGAACTACACCACCGTATGCTTCATGCACTTTCTGGCCTGCAATGATATTCGACTTTATGACGCCATTTTCAATAACTGCTGCTGAAGTATCATCGCATGATGACTCAATACCAAGTATTATGATTTTTTTATTTTCAGGCATAATTAATTACCATAATTTTCAGTTAACAGATCATATTTTTGGTACAAAATATGTTATTTTGTGATATTAACAATTAAGGAGGGCAAAAGTATCAAAAAAACAATAAACATAGTAATTGTAATTATTTCATTGATGCTGCTTATTGTTGCCTCTGCTTATTTTGTTTTACAAAGCAGAGTGGTTCAAACAATGATTATATCTGTCGTAACAGGAAGTATATCCAGGTCTACCGGTGCCGATGTGAAAATTAAAAAGGTTAAGGTTTCTCTCCTTAGAAAGGTGGTTCTGGAAGATGTATATATCAGCGACCGTAATAAAGATACTTTGCTGTTTGCTAAAAATTTTTCTTTGGATATAGATTCTTTGCAGTTAAGAAATAAAAGCATACAGCTACGTGAATTGAAAATCGGGCATCCTAAAATTTTTATTCAACGTATTGACAGCAGCAATTATAATTTTTCATTTCTTTTTTCAGGAGGAAAGAACACTTCTGATCAATGGAAATATTCATGTAAAAGGATAGCTATTGAAGATGGTGAATTCAATTTTAAGGACGACAGTATTTCTGAAAGCATCAATAAGTTTCTGAAGATAAGAGATATTAACTTTGATTTGAAAAATATAAGATTTGTTTCAGCAAATAACTTCTCGGGTTCGCTAGACCAGTTTGTCTTTAAAAGTGATAACGGGTTCAATCTTATAGAGATGAAATCTGATTTTCAATATGTTGATTCCGTTATTACATTAAGAAATATAGGAGTCTTAAGTGATTATTCTTCACTGAATGCTGATTCATTAGTGCTGGGATTGAAAGAATATTTGAAGAAGGATGATTTTTCTGAGCTTGAAGTAAATCTTAAATTAAACTACCTGTTGGTAAGTTTTTATGATGCCGGATATTTTTATGATGATATTAAAGGAGAAGGGCCTGATATTAAGTTGGCCGGAAGCCTTACGGGCAGGATTAATGATTTGAAGGGTAAGAACTTAGTTGCAACAATTGGTGATATTACCAGGGCAACGGGCGATTTTTATCTTAATGGACTTCCTGACATAGCTAATACTTATATCTTTTTGAATCTGAATGAATCGTTTGCAAATCTGAATGAAATCAGGAAACAGGAATTTCCGGCGAGGTTTGAAAATATAAAAAACAAAATACCTAAGTTTTTCGATAAAATCGGAATATTCACTTATACAGGGAATTTTACAGGGTTTTTAAATGATTTTGTTGCATACGGAACGGTCAATACAAACCTCGGATTGCTGAAAAGCGATATTTCATTTAAGCCACTTGAAAATAAAGCTTTAAAGATAGAAGGGCATTTAAAAACTAATTTACTTGATGTTGGTACACTTTTAGATATAAAGAATATTGGAACACTTACTTTGTCGGGCAATGTTGACGGAACCCTGAAAGGCAGCAAGTACGATCTGGTTATCAATGGACTGATCGACTCGATAGATCTTAACAATTATTGTTTTCATAACGTTGTCCTTAACGGTAATATCAAGAATAAACTTTTTGATGGGATGCTTACTGTCAATGACCCAAATTTAAAGCTTGACTATTCAGGTCGGTTGGATTTGTCGCCTGAATTACCTGTTTTTGAGTTTGTTGCTGATGTCAGAGATGCCGGTCTGTCGAAACTAAACCTTTCGAAAGATACAGCTTCATTAGTATCTTTCGGTCTGGATGCCAACTTCATTGGAAATAATATTGACAACTTAAAAGGGCAGATAAAGGTTAAAGACCTAAAGTATAGGAATTTTAGAGATTCTTTAGCATTAGCAAGTGCTGTTATCAACAATATTTCATCCAATGATACCAGTTACATTTCTGTAAAGAGTGACTGGATTGAAGGAGAGCTTAACGGAAATTACAGGTTTCTTGATATTATAAATTCTTTTTCAAGTTATTATAGTTATTATTTGCCTTCATCTACTACAGGAAAGAATAAGGAATTTCAGGAAACTAATGATTTCAAATTTAATTTCAGGATAAAAGAAGCTGATCCTTTCTGCAAGGTATTTATGCCTAAACTTTCTTTTGCAACTCCGTTTGATGTTGCAGGTTATTATAAACCGGCAATGAGAATGGCATTTCTTGAAACATTAATACCATCTGCTGGATTTCAGGATCAAAGACTTGATAATGTCAGAATTAAAGTCGAGGGTAGTCCTGAAAAACTTATTTGCAATATAAACTCAGACAAGCTGGTATTGGGGAAGGATTTAAATGTTTATAATTTTTCAGTGGAATCGGAAAGTAAAGACGATAAGATCAACGCTGATTTATTCTGGAATAACTACTCTGAAAACACTTACAGTGGCTCAATTAAATCTGTTGTAGAGTTTGTTAAAACTGACAATAAAAATCCTTCGGTGTTTGTAAACATAGATCCTTCAAAGATTTATTATGCTGATTCATTGTGGATGATTGAAAAGACTTCAGTGAGGATAGATTCCTCATCGATAAAGTTTGATGATTTTACACTTCACAGTCTGACTCAAAGTTTTGTAATTGACGGAGCAATAAGTGAAGATAAAAAGTCAACGTTAAGTGCAAGAGTACGAAATGCTGACTTTGGCCTTTTCAGTTCATTATTGGGAAATCCTAATTTAAAAGGAAAAATAAATGGAATTGCTAAAGTCAGGGATATTTATGATAAGATGATAATAGGGTTGGATATCAAAGTTGATAATTTTGAACTTGGAGACACATATTTCGGAGATGCTTTGTTGAAATGTGAATGGAATAACGAAAAGGAAAAGCTTGCCACAAATATTACATTTACCAATAAGAATCAAAAGATTGTAGATGCAAGTGGAGATATTGATATTTTTAAAAAGAGCCTGGATTTGGATTTGGTTCTTGATAAATCCCCAACTGATTTGCTTGGTACGCTTCTTCCATTTTTATTTTATAATGTTCAGGGAACAGTAAGCGGGAGAGTTGACATGACGGGCAGTTTCTCTGATATTCAGTTTAATGGAATCCTGAAGCCTGATGAGCAGGTTGGAATAGGTGTAAATGCAATTAAAACAACATACTTCTTTTCCGATCCGGTTATCTTTCACAACGATTCTCTGGTTTTTAAAAGCATAGAAATAAATGATGAATTTGGAAATAAAGGTATGTTAAACGGATTTCTGACTCATACAAACATGAGTAGTAATGTGGGATATAACATATCTATCAGTACAGATAAGATTTGTGGTATGAACACTACAAGTTATGACCGGGAGCGTTTTTACGGGACTATTTTTGGTAAAGGGACAATGTATATTACAGGTACAGGAAGTGCACCTACTTTAAACGGTGACTTTGTAACTGAAAAAGGATCGATAATATATATTCCGGTTGGTGGAAGAAGTAAAGCTGAGCAGTATGATTTTATTCAATTTACATCTGATGTAAAGAAAGTTGAGGTTGGAGTGCAGGAATATGTACCAAGAACGACCGGGTTAAAGATGAATTTTGATGTTGAAGTAACACCTGATGCCAAGGTTCAGATAATATTTAACTCGCAGATTGGTGATGTTTTAAAGGCAGAAGGAGCAGGGAACATTCAGGTAAGGATGGATAAAAATTATAATCTTGAGTTATATGGCAAATATGAAATAGAAAAGGGAGATTATCTTTTCACCCTTCAGAATGTTATAAATAAGAGGTTTTACATTGAAAAGGGAGGTACAATCAAATGGATGGGAAATCCTTATGATGCTTTAGTTGATGTAAAGGCTTTATACAGGGTTAAGACCTCTCTGCATGATTTATTTTTAGGTACTTCAACAGAAGTTGATAAAGTCCGGAGATTGCCAGTCGATTGTATTATTTACCTTACAGATAATTTAAGTCACCCGACAATAGATTTTAAAATTGAATTGCCTACTGCGGAAGACAGGATAAAAGAAGAGGTTGATCAGCTGATAGTAACAAAGGAAGATACAAACAAGCAGATTATTTCACTTTTAATGATAGGGCGTTTCTATACTCCGGATTTCTTTGCCGGAAAACCGGGGACTAATACCGGAGTGGAGCTTATGGGAGCTACGGCAAGTGAGCTTTTGTCAAATCAGCTGTCAAATTGGATGAGCCAGATATTAAAAGACTGGGATTTTGGAATAAACTACAGGCCGGGAAATCTGATTTCAAATGATCAGATAGAAGTGGCACTGAGCACACAGGTTTTGAATGATAGGGTAACTATTGGAACGAATATTGCAAATAATACAAATCAAACAGTTAATAACAGTGCCGAGATTGTGGGGGATTTTGATTTGAATATAAAACTTACAGATAACGGAAAGCTTCAGTTTAAAGCATACAACCATTCAAATGATAATTTGATAAATGACACATCTCCGTATACACAAGGAATAGGTTTCACATACAGGGAAGAATTCAATAGCTTGAAAGAACTGATTCAAATGTATAAAGATGCCATTTTAAACAAAAAGAAAAAAGTTGATACTTCCGAAGAGGTTAAAAATGAAATATAAGGTGAAGTATTTAATTTTCTTTATTTAATTTGCGAACTGAAAAATGAGATAAAATATTAAATCAATTTAAACGTTAAAATATCAGTTAAAACGAATTTATATGTTAGCTTCTTTTATATTTCAGGTAAACCAGACGATATCGATGATATTGGCTGCAGCTCCCCAGGGAATCTCACTTAGTTTTTGGGAATTGGCACAAAAGGGTGGAATCATTATGATTCCGATCTTATTATTATCACTTATTGGCATTTACATTTTTGCCGATCGGTGGATTGCTATAAATAAAGCATCGAAGATTGATCCTTCAATGATGAACCAAATCAGGCAGAATGTTGCAGATGGTAAGATCGATGCTGCATTGGCAATTTGCAGGACAAATAATATACCTATTGCCAGAATGATGGAAAAGGGTATTACCAGAATTGGAAGGCCATTGAATGATGTAAATGCTGCAATTGAAAATGTTGGCAATCTGGAAGTAAGCCGACTGGAAAAGGGATTACCGATTCTTGCTACTTGTGCAGGAGGTGCTCCTATGTTAGGATTCCTTGGAACAGTAACTGGTATGATCCGTGCCTTTTACGATATGGCACATGCAGGAAATAATATTGACATAACATTATTATCGTCAGGTATTTATGAGGCAATGGTAACTACAGTTGCCGGTCTTATAGTAGGTATCCTTGCATATTTTTGTTATAACATTCTTGTTTCAAAAATTGAAGGTCTGGTATTTAAGATGGAAGCATCAACTACGGAATTCATGGATTTGTTGAACGAACCGGCATAAGGTATCATGGCGATTAAGAGAAGAACAAAAATCAGTACAGAATTCAGTTCGTCGACTATGTCAGACCTTGTATTTCTGTTACTTATATTTTTCATGATAACATCAACTCTCATTGCACCCAATGCATTGAAGCTGATGTTGCCACAAAGCAATAATCAGACTCAGGCTAAACCTGTTACTTCCATTTCCATCACTCAGGATTTGAAATATTATATCAATTCTGACGGTAAATTAGTTCAGGTTCAGTTTAATGAGATAGAACCATTTTTACAAAGAACAGTGACAAATGAAGAAGATGCATACATTTCGCTTCATGCAGATAAGACTGTTCCAATTGATGAAGTTGTAAAAATTATGAACATCGCCAGAAATAATAAGTATAAGATGATACTGGCAACAAGTCCTGAAAATTAAAGTTTAGTCAATCGGGTGAGCAAATTTAACGAACATAAAGAGGGGATAATAATAACGATAGCATTTCATGTTATTTTGTTGTTGATTATTCTTAATATGGCATTTTTCACGCCTCTGCCTCTTCCTGAAGAGAAAGGTGTATTAATTGATTTTGGTAATACTGAAATGGGGATGGGTGAGAATGAGCCTATGCCAAGGGAGGTAGCTACTCAAAGCATGCCTGAACCAACCCAGCCTGCCCCTTCTGTTCCGAAAAATGAGGTGTCAAAGCCTCAGCCTACCGATGCGGAAGAAGTAATAACACAGGATCTTGAAAAGACAGCAGCTCTCGAGGAAGCGAGGAAGAAAGCAGATCAGAAGAAAAAAGAGCAATTAGAGAAAGACAGACAAAACAAGCTTATCAAAGAGGCTGAGAAAAGAAAGATTGATAGTCTGCAGCGAATTGAAAATGCAAGGATCGCTGAACAGAGGCGTATTGCTGAAATTAGAAGACAGGACAGCTTGAAGAAGGTTGCAGAGCTTGCAAGAATAGATCAGATAAATTCAAGGGCAAAAAATGTATTTGGAGGCTCGTCAGGGCAGGGGACTGATCCGAATTCAACGGGTCAGGGCAATTCAAACAAAGCAGGTAATCAAGGTTCACCTGATGGCGTAGCCGGTGGAGGTTTAAACGGAACAGGATCTGGAACTGGAAGTGGAGACGGATCAGGTAGAGGAACAGGTGTTTCATTCAGCCTGTCGGGACGTTTGGCTAAAACACTTCCTAAACCTTCATATCCGGGAAACGAAGAAGGTGTAGTAGTAGTTGAGGTTTCTGTTGATAAAAATGGCAGGGTTACAAAAGCTGAGCCCGGTGTTCGGGGTACAACATCAATGAATACAGCTCTTCTTGCTGCAGCTAAGGCAGCTGCTTTGAAAACATCTTTTGACAGTAGTATAGATGCACCCGAAATTCAAGTTGGAACAATAACTTACCGGTTTACGTTGGATTGACATGTTTAAAAAACTAAAAGAAAAATATAACAAAACCTCCGAACTGAACAAATTTCTTGTAAAAGGTATTTCCTTATATTTTATTTGGAGGGTATTCAGGAAGTATATGCTCTTATGGGGTCAGTATGAAGACTATACTGATAAGTTTGCTGATGTTTATTTGAATTTGTCTCAATTCTTTTTAAAAATAACCGGTTTTAAGACTTTTGTCGATTTTGATTTAAATAAGTTATGGATAGCGGGAGCTGAGAAGTCAATAGAAGTTGTTTACGATTGTCTTGGCACTAATTTATTTGTTGTATTTACTATTTTCATTATAATATATCCAGGAAAGATAATTACAAAATTATGGTATATTCCAGCCGGGGTTGCTGTAATATTTTTATTAAATGCAATCCGAATGTCAGCAATGGCTTATATAGCAGATGTCAGCCCTCAGAATTTTGAGATATTTCACCACTTTATATTTCAGGGAGTTATCTACGGGGTGATTTTTCTTATGTGGTTTGGTTTTGTAAGGCTTTCTGCCTTTCAAAAGAAATCTTAATGTGAAGAGTCGTACTCTTTTATTTTTTCTAAAATAGAGGCTTCAGCGCTATCATACATGTCTCTGATGAATTCATCGGAGAAATTGTAAGTTCTTTCTTCAAAGCTAAGTTCATTTATCCTGTCGAAGAGCATTTCCCGGGCTTGTTCTATATCCCGGCCATATATGTGATATGAATCGGCCTGCCAGTTAAGCCGGCCTAAACGAACTTTCCTGCCTGTTTTTTCAGCTACACCGGCAGCAATAACTTCCTTGTTAAATTGAATGAAGCCGAACATATTCATAAAGCTGGCACCCCAGGCGTCGTTACTTCTGAAACGGATATTACAGTTTAGCCAGTAAATACCATTTTCATCTTCAAGGATTCTGTACCAAAGAGATTGAAGACATGGAGGGTCGAAGCAATCAAGGTCAAGGTTCGGCATCCAGGTTATCATTTGAGCCTGACGAGTAAAAGGTTGTTTGCTGAGTTTATCAATTACTGAATTTATTTGATTGACTTTAAAAGGGCCTTCTTCTTTTTGTTTTTCGCCATGCTTTTCCATCCAGATGCCATATTTTTCAAGTCGTCCATGATAAGTATATTCCCATCGCGTATCGTTTGGATCATTACAGTTTCTGACCCAATGATCTTTCAAACCCTTAAGTTCCATAACATACTCTTTTAACTGTTCAATCCCTGACGGGAAAGCCATGTGTATCATTGGTTCACATTCGGGATCTTCAATTGTAAGATTAAGAGTACAATCAATACTTTCAGGATCTCCCGGCTTATCGTATTGTGTTTTAAAACGAATACCTTTTTCATAAAGATTAACGAGAGCCGCTTCAAAAGCCATTGACAGTGATTTGCCGGAAACAGTAATTACGGGAATGTTAAGCATAGTATTGGTTATTTAATGAACGACTGAATTTAATAATATATGTTAATCCTTGTAAATATTTGAAGTAGAAAGTTATCAATGATTTATTGACAAAAAAAACACTTACTGTAGAAAGTAAGTGTTTGAATTTCAGTAGTGAACTTGGAGGGACTCGAACCCCCAACCTTCTGATCCGTAGTCAGATGCTCTATCCAATTAAGCTACAAGTCCGGTTTTTTAATGCGGTGCAAATATAAATGAATACCTTGTTATATCCAAACAGGATTAATAAAAATAAATATTTTAATCTTCAAAGGTCATTCTTTTTTCAATGATGCTTATTATATCTTCTTCATTAAATTTTTTCATATTGGTAATTAAAACATCTTCACTAAGAAAAGATCCGTATTGATTACACTCATCAACAATTACTTTCACAATATCTGCTATCGGTGCTTTTAAAGGAAGAATAATCATGAATGAAGCGTATCTTGAAGTAATGTCGGATTCTTCAACTTCACCATTATTTTTAGAAAGTAAGAATTCTAGTTCTTCTTTTAATATTTTCAATTGAAAATCAGAAAGTGTTTTAGTTGAATTTGAGTATGGGAAAATAAGGTAATACCTTAATTTCCCGTTTTTTCCTCCTAATCCGGTAGAAATGAAAACTATTTGTTCACCAAGGAGAGAACTTTGAATAATCAGTTTACTTTGTTGAAGAGCTAATGCAGTCCATTCTTTGAATTCAGAATCGGGCATGTTATATAATTTTTCAATTGCCCGGTATGCTTCTACTGAATCTATGGATGAAAGTTTCAGAAGAATGATTTTACGCTCTTCAACAGATAAATCAGTGTTGTTGAGGTTGGAAATAAGATCTTCGATTTTATCTTCCGGGTTAATAATCAAATCTTTCAGAGAATTGAAGAAATCTTTCTGAACATCAAGATCAATTTTATCTTCCAGAATAGAGAAATTATCCGGAATAAAATCCATTATTTCCTTGATGCTGTTGTGGGTAAATTCATTTTCCTCCATTACCGGTATAATTAAGAGTAAACTACTGTTAATAACTCTTTTTTAATAAATTTGTTATACAGTAAGGCGTTATAATAAAAGGAGATTAAGTATTTGACCAGATGGATTTTCTGAGTCAAAAATATAACTACCGGAAACAAGTACGTCAGCTCCTGCTGCAAATAGTTTTTTACCTGTGTCCTCATTAACACCACCATCAACTTCAATTAACACTTCAGGTTTAATTTTGTTTATGAGGTTTTTCAATTTAAAGATTTTCGAATAGGTAGATTCAATAAATTCCTGGCCACCAAATCCGGGATTTACAGACATCAGAAGCACCATGTCTAATTCAGGTAATATTTCAACTAAAGTATCGACGGGGGTGTGGGGGTTAAGGCAAACGCTGGCCATAATTCCTTGTTCTTTAATGTGTTTGATGGTGCGATTAAGATGTTTGCATGTTTCCATGTGTACAGTAATGTTAGCAGCCCCTGCTTCATAAAAAGGAATTATAAATGGATCGGGGTTTGCAATCATAAGGTGAACATCAAGGGGTTTCTTTGCAATTTCAGAGATTTGCCTTAAAACAGGTATTCCAAAAGAAATGTTAGGAACGAATACTCCATCCATAACGTCATAATGAATCCAGTGTGCTTTACTTTGGTTAATCATTTCGATATCCTTACCTAATTCGAGAAAATTGGCAGATAATATGGATGGTGCTATATATCTTTCCATTTATATTGATCTTGTTATTAGACTTCTACAAAAATAGTCAATAATTAATGATTGTTAAATAAAAAAGCCCTGCATAATCAGGGCTTAATATTTTATTCACCTAAATAAGTTTTCAGTAATTTGTTTCTGTAATTGTTCTTTAATTTCTTTATGGCCTTTTCCTTTATTTGTCTTACTCTTTCTCTGGTGAGCCCAAATACTTCACCTATTTCTTCAAGAGTGTGAGGGCGCGTACCATTAAGTCCGAAATAAAATCTTACAATATCGGCTTCCCTTTCTCCCAATGTTGAAAGTGAACGTTCAATTTCCTGTTGAAGAGAGTTGTTTAATAAACCTCTGTCAGGACTTGGAGCATCTATGTTCAGCAATACATCATACATTGTATTTCCTTCTTCATCTCTTATTGGAGCGTCCATTGAAATATGGTGTCCGGATGCTTTTATTGCTTCTTCTATAACCTCTGGAGTAAGCTCGAGCATTTCAGAAATTTCCTTTGCAGTCGGTTCCCTTTGGAACTCCTGTTCAAGAAGGTTGAATGTTTTATTAATTTTATTGATTGACCCAATTTTATTAAGAGGTAACCTTACAATTCGGGCTTGTTCTGCAAGGGCTTGTAGTATTGATTGTCTGATCCACCATACAGCATATGAAATAAACTTGAATCCACGTGTTTCATCAAAACGTTGTGCAGCTTTAATTAATCCAAGATTACCTTCGTTAATAAGGTCGGGAAGACTTAATCCTTGATTTTGATACTGCTTGGCAACAGAAACAACAAATCTCAGGTTTGACTTTATAAGTTGCTCGAAAGCTTCTCTGTCATCTTTTTTTATTCTTTT
>JAGODU010000145.1 GCA_017998095.1 Prolixibacteraceae bacterium
ATATGAAGAATAAGGGATTTCAAAAACTGATTCTATTCCATATTCCTGACTTCTCTTAAAAATACTGTCATAATCTGCCACAAGACCATATTCTGATGAATTAACCAGTGTTGAAAGAACAGCAGCCGCTTCATCATATTTCTTTTGAAACAGATAAACCTTTCCTAACATAGCCTGGGCTGCTCCTTTATTTGCTCTAGTGTATTCAGCACGAGTCTGCGCAGATTTCAATGGTAAAACTTCTATTGCTTCTTTCAAATCTTTTTCAATCTGTCCATAAACAACTGAAGCTTCAGTGCTTGTTATATTATATTCTGAAGGCGCAAGATTAACTGTATAAAAAGCTATATTCCCAAAAGTTTTAACTAACTCAAAATAGTAATAGGCTCTAAGAAATTTTGCTTCTGCTTTATATAAATCCATTGCGGAACTCTGAAGAGTAATATCATTCAATACAATGTTTGCTCTGTAAATTCCATAGTAATTTCTCCTCCAATACTGTAAAACAGCCGGATTTTCAGAAGTTACATCATATTGATAAAAATCCCAGTATTCAGGTCTGTCAGAATAACCACCACCAACCGGTACAGCATCACCGGAAGCCAGATTACCCAACATATAATATGAGCTCCAACCTGAATAATATTTCACCTGAAGAAAATCATAAGCACCACATAATACTTCGAAAGCTTTTTCATCAGTATCAATTGATTGGCTTGCAAAAGGAACTGATCCGGTAAGTTCAAGTTCCAGCCACTCTTTCTGGCAACCGGAAACAACAACCAGTAGTGAAAGAGCCATTAAAAATTTTATATATACTTTTTTCATATTGACCATTATTAGAAGTTAACATTTATTCCACCTAAGATTGTTCTTGGTCTTGGATATACAGCTCTGTCAATACCTGCCCATTGTTGTCCTCTGTATCCCCAGTAATCCCCACCTACTTCAGGTTCCATACCCTTATAATTAGTGAATGTCATTAAATTATCAGCAGCAACATAAACTCTCAATTTTGATATTCCTATTTTAGAAGTAAGTTTTGAAGGCAGAGTATAACCCAGAGTAACATTACCAATTCTCAGGAATGAACCATCCTGCAATAAAAAGTCATTTATTCTCGTAAAATTAAAGTTCCTGTCTTTAATTGTTGGTCTTGGAAAATAACCCTGTTCTTCAGCCGACATCCATGCATCAGTCAAATAAAAATCAGGCTTATTTGTATTAGATAAGTCATTACGAACTGATACTGCAAGAAGTGTTTTGTTCCCCATCTGAGCATAAGCAGCTACGTTAAGATCAAATCCTTTGTATTCGCAGTTAAAGTTTAATCCCATAATCCATTTTGGATAAGGTGAGCCAAGATAAGTCTTATCCTTGTCACTTATAGTTCCATCAGGTCCACCACCTAAACTATCAGGTAATCCTGCAATATCAAGGTATTTTACATCTCCTACAATTGCTGATGACTGAAGTTTCTTTCCGTCTGCATTTACATGCTGATCAATTTCTTCCTGAGATTTGAATATTCCGTCAGTCTTAAATCCATAAAAATACCATGGCTCGTATCCAATTTCAAAGCGCTTTGAATCACCAAAGGTTCCTATATTCCCACCTGTAAGATAACTTATACTTTCAGTAATTTCGGTTACTTTACTAGTATTGTGAGAAGCAGTTATCTGAATTTGATATTTAAAATCTCCGACTTTATTGTTATGTCCCAATTCAAATTCAAAACCTCTGTTTTCAATAGTACCTGCATTAACAGTTGGAGGATCATTACCTGCAAGAGTAGGAACAGATCCTTCAAAAAGGAAGTCAGATGATTCTTTAACGTAGTAGTCTGCAGCAAAAGTCAGCTTGTTTTCAAACATTGCCAAGTCAATACCAAAATCACTTTGTATTGATTTTTCCCATTGATATTCCGGATTTACAAGTCGTGTAGGTTCAGTAATAGAAAGTATCTGATCATTTCCGTCAATATAGAAATAAGATCCGGTTGAACTTGTTGGAAGATAACGCCAGTCCCAACCAAGACTAGATGATACTCCGTTTTTACCCCAGCTGAAACGTGCTTTAAGGAAGTTAATAGGTTCAACTTTAAAGAAATCTTCTTTTGAAATTACCCATCCTAAAGATACTGATGGGAATATACCAAATTTATTTGCTGGTCCGAATTTTGAACTGCCATCACGACGGAAATTTGAAGTAATCATATATTTATCCTTATATGAATAACTTAATCTTCCAAATGTAGATGAAAGACGTTCCCATGCTCCTAAACCTCCCCATGAAGTATTATTTAAAGTATCAATATAGTTGCCGTAATCAATCCATGCATAATTGTCAGATTCTTTTATCAGTTCTTCTCCATCTCCACCAAGGTACTCATGTTTGTATTCCCTTGCAGATGTTCCCAAAACTGCTCCAACAGTATGATCGCCGAATGTTTTGTTATATGAGAAGAAACTTTCCCACTGCCATGTGAAATACATATTAATAGATTGATATGCTCTACTCCTTACAGATGGACTATTCATACTATTAATGTATGTTCTTGGATTCCAACCCCTATTGTAGTTATGTGACATATCAATGTCGAAAGTTGTTTTAAATTTAAGACCATCTAATAACTCTATCTCAGCATAAACTCCACCAAGAAGCTTATTAATAATATCCTGGTCACGATCATTGTACAATTGTTGCACAGGGTTTTGTATTTCATTTAAAACAAATTGGGAAATACCAAAGTATCCATTTTCATTCTGTATTCCGGGATTTGTATACCATTCATCTCCCCATACTTTCTTCATGTTTTTAACATCTCTTTGACTGAATCCTGTTATATCATTATAATATACAGGTGTTGTTGGATCAAGAACTACAGCATTATTTGTCACAGAACCAAATACTGAATTCTGACTAATTCCTTTCTTAATACTATATGTATAAGACATCCTTGCTCCTATAGTTAACCAATCAGTTGCCTTACTGTCAAGATTTAATTTGGCAGCATATCTGGTAAATTTGCTTCTGTCACCACCTCCAATAATACCATCCTGATCTGTATATGAAATTGAGAAATAATATTTCCCTTTATCTGTACCTCCATCAACACTTATTTTATGTTTTTGTGTTGGAGCACTTTCAAAAATTTCTCCTAACCAATCAGTATCAACATCAGAGTCTGGATAAATCTTTACAGCATCATCCCATGTTTTAGTAGGATAATCATTCAAATAGGCAGTACGATAATACTGAAGATATTGATCAGTATTCATTACCTTAAAACCCGGAACAACACTTTGCACTCCGTAAGAAGATTCATATTCGAAGTTTGTTTTTCCACCTTTCCCCATCTTGGTAGTAATAAGTACAACACCATTTCCGCCTTCAGTACCATATATGGCAGCAGATGCAGCATCTTTAAGAATTTCAACAGATGCAATATCTTGTGGATCCAACCAATCAATTCCGTCAGTCCTCATTCCGTCTATTACGTATATAGGTCTGACAGTGTTATCTGATCCAACACCACGTATAATGATGTTTTGTTCAGCACCAGGTGCTCCAGAAGTTTGCTGTACCAGAACCCCCGCAGTTTTTCCCTGAAGAGCTCCTTCAATTCTTGTAGATCTTGATTGAGCAATTTCTTCAGAATTAATTTTTGCAATAGATCCTGTTACAAGACTCTTCTTTGTTACACCATAACCAACAACAACAATTTCATCTACGCCCTGAATGTCAGTTTGTAATGCAACATCGATCCGATTACGACCATCAATTGCAATTTCCTGACTCCTCATTCCTACAAAAGCAAAAACCAACACATTTTGATTGTCTTTCACATTAAGTGAATAATTTCCATCAATGTCAGTAATTGTACCTGTTGTTGTTCCTTTTACTGAAATACTCACCCCCGGTAGAGAGGTACCATCTTCAGCTGAAGTTACCTTTCCAGTAACATTGTACTGCTGGGCATAACTAATACCCCATAGTACAAAAAACAGTAGTAAAAGCAGACATTTTCTTTTCATAAACTTTTTTTTAGATCTCTTTCAGATAGTAAATGTTATAATTATATTGTATTCAAATTCGTATCACTAACATTTACACTCCTTTTTGAGACATTGTTCATTAAATTTTTAGATTATTAGTGAAAAATATTGTACAAATTACGGTATTATGCTACTCAAATTCAAAAATATAGTACCTACAAAAACTCATCAGTATTGTTTTTAAAACACATCATTAATACATCAAAAAAATATCAATAATTTGAATATAAGATATTTAATTTATTTGTATCATATCACATCAAATATGAATATACCCCTACATATGTTTTTTAAAGTGTATTATTCTTAAAATCCTTAGAAATTGATTCCAGAGAGAATTATTTAGCATTTTTATTCAAGAAAAGCCTAAATTGAAAACAAAAAAATAAAATTCAATTGGTTTATTTAATCACTGAATATTATTGAATAAATCCTGGAAATAAAAGAATTACAAAGAATAAGGATTTATATTGAGAGAATATAATCAGTAAGATTTTGATCTCTGTTAAGCTTGAACTTTCTTCTAAGCCTGTATCTGCTAATTTCAACACCTCTGGTTGTAATATTCATAAGTGTAGCAATTTCCTTACTTGAAATATTCATTCTTAAATATGCTGAAAGTTTCAACTCTTTAGGCGATATATCAGGATGTAGCTCCTTAACCCTTTTTAAAAAATCTTCATGTACTTGCTCAAAATTTGTTTCAAATAAAGACCAAGATTCATCATTACTGGTTTCCTTATCTATCTTTCTTATAATCATGTTAATTCTGCCCTTAACAAGATCCTCTTTCAAATCAGCCTGTATCTTTAATAAATCGTTTTTAATCTTATTAAGTTGCTTATTTTTCTGTACAAGATTTATAGCTGTATTTGCAAGTTCTTTATCTTTATGAATCATATCAGCTCTAAGTCTTTCATTTCTTAACCTTATAATCTCTTTTTCAGCCACTATCGCATCATTTCTAAGCTTTTCTTCCTTCTCCAGATATCTTTTCTTTTGAAGCTCCTTTTCTTTAAGCCTTGACTTTTCAATTTTTCTTAAAAACAAACCAACTAAAAACCAGGTAAGCATAATTATCAATGCCATATACATCATAATGGCCGGAATTGATTTATACCATGGAGGTAAAATTGTAAAATTGAAAGGCTCAGGTGAGGATTCAACATCATATTTATTTTTAGTTTTTACCCTGAAAGTATAATCTCCGTCAGGTAAATTTGTGTATTCTTTAGCTGATTCAGTTTGCCATTCAGACCATTCCTGATCAAAACCATCCATTTTATATGAAAACCTTGTTTCATTATTCCCCTCAAAAAATAATCCTGAATAGGTAAATCTAAGGGAATTATCTTTGTATTTTATTTGAGGCACCTCCTCTTTCGATTCATATTTATTGCTTACCCTTAAGCCGGAATATATAAATTCATTTTTACCAAGTACAGAAACACTATTTATTATAGCATTAAAACCCCTTCTGTAATCTATCACCATCTTTGGATTATAATGAGCAAATCCTTTCTCAAGGGCAATTAAAACATTCTCATCATCTATAGCATTGAAATGAAAGAAGCTGCCAATAAATTTTCCTTTTAACTTATAGAATGGATATGATACATTTGAATAAGTCCCATCTTCCTGAAATCTTAATACCCCACCTTCGTTATTTGTACATATATACCAGATATTCTTCATGTTGTCTTCCTGTATATACATTACAGGCTTATTCTCAAACATATTATTATATTGAACTGATCTGGTAAAAACATTACTTCTAAAATCAAATTGATAAATACCTTCTGGAGAAGTTATTATAACATCACCATTATTCATCAGCTTTATTTTATTCAGGTAATCTGAAGGTAACCCATCTGCCTGGCTAAATCTGCGAATAAACTGTACACTATCTAAAGTTGGCGTTAATCTATAAAGCGTAACTCCATTAAAAGCATGGCTAACCCAAATATATCTATCCTTAAGGCATGCAACCTCCTGACAAGAATAGTTTATTCCTCTGATATTTGATATATACTTCATAGAACCACCTTCAAATAAACAAAGTTCTAAACCATTATAAGTTCCTTCAATAAAATATCCGGGTTTATCAGGAATTGAAAAGTAAGCCCAGCAACCCGGTACTTCATTTATATTCTCAGCTTTTGTTCCCCTTATTAAATAACTACCATTGTTGTGCCCACAAAAAAGTAATCCATTTATCTCCTGCAAACTCCATACTTGTCCTGAAGTATTTTCTACCATCTTAAAATCAGAAGAATTAAGATAAGGATTTTTAAATCTTTCAAGACTACAATAAAAAAGCCCCTGATTGGTACCGATATACAAAAGATTATTATAAACTATTGATGTGTATCCTGTTCCAAATCCGTAATAATCTTGTAGTAAGGTTACCGGAGAATTGATTTCAATATAATCAATACCATTATCCAGTCCTAACCATAAGTTGCCGTCTATATCCAGACACATACTTAATACTGTATTGTTTTGTAATCCCTTCTCTCTGTTGATTATTTGCTTAACATTTCCACTTTTATCACATATTATAAGTCCATTTTGAATTGTACCAAATGCAAAATGCTTTTCATCGACTTCAACACTTGAATAAATCTGATGCCTTTTACATAATTCGTTTACTTCTTTATTCCATGGTTTAAGATTTACCCCATCATAATGAAAAAGACCATCCTTTGCAGTTCCTATTAATATTTCGTCATTATTCAATGGAAGTATTGACCAAACTTCATTCCTTATAAAGAATTCCCCTGAAGGAATTTTCTTTAGAAATCCATTTTTAAATTCCATCAATCCATTGTCTCTGTCAAGAACATAAAGCGTTCCATTAACAAAGTATGAATAATGAAATATACTTCGGGGTAATACTACTTCAATTTTACCGTCTTTATAAAAATATAAACCTTCAAAAGCCTGAAAAACTATACCCCAAGGTCCTTCATAAATCTTCCAGATATCACCAAATTTCTTGTTCCCTTTCGGAATCAAATCCATCAAAGAATTGTAAATAAGCTTACCACTTTTATCATTAGAAAAGTACCCAATTTCATTATATGCTCCTACATATAAAATCTGTTGAGATTCTGAAAAATGAAGAGACCTTACATTTGAGCCGTTAGGAACAGAAAACAGTCCCCAGAATTGACCATCATATCTCAAAAGGCCATTATTATTACCAAAGTACATAACTCCATTACTTCCCTGCTCAACAGCCCAATTTTGTGTCCCGGCAATATATTCCGAACGCTCAAAGTTTTGTATAGTAGGAACCCCGATTTCTTTTACTACAGAGTAAGCTATGTTAGATATAACTCCAAAAAAAATCAGAATTATAATGCGGATAATAATAGAATTTTTTAACATCTGTTCCTATGTCTGAAGTTTAAACATTAAAAGTTAATTACTTTTATTGCAAAACATTCATTTTTATTATACTATTTTCTTGCTTTTACTACAACTATTGCCTCTCTTAAACCTTCTCCCTTTGCAATCACTTTAATTTCACCTTCTTCTATTCCATCAGACCTTATTATCACAAGAGCTTTACCGCTAAAAGCTTTTCTTTCTTTTGAGCTGAATGATATAAGATCTGTAGGATCGCCGTTGTCAGTAGCAAGAATCTCACCCGGTCCTTCAATAATGAATTCTATCTTATTATCGGAATCAGGAACTATTAATCCATCCTTATCTGCTAATTGTACTGTTATGAATGACAAGTCTTTACCGTCAGCTTTAATAACACTTCTATCAGCATTTATCTTAAGCATTGCAGGTTTACTGGTCGTCTTTACAATATCTTCAGCCCACTTTTTACCATTTTTATATGCAACTGCCCTTAATTCTCCGGGTTCATATTTTATACTATCCCATCTGAGCCTGTATTCAAAAGTACCTTTTTCCTTTTTACCTAATAACTTGCCATTTAAAAACAACTCTACTTCATCTCCCGAAGTAAAAACATGCACCGGAGTTATTTCTCCTGTCCTTTCCGGCCAGTTCCAATGAGGTAAAATATGTACCATCGGGAAATCAGGCCTCCATTGAGATTGATATAAATAGAACCTGTCTTTTTTAAATCCTGCTAAATCAATAATGCCACAATAAGAACTTCTTGCTTCATAATATGGAGTTGGCTCTCCGATATGGTCCCAACCTGTCCAGACAAATTCTCCTGCGACAAAAGGGTGCTGATCAATTGTCCTGAAAACCTTATCCGCAGTAGATCCAAAATCTACAGCATGTAATTCATAAGATGAAACATGACATAATTTTGAATTACCACCTCTTCCATCTCTGACAGGAGCACTTTCTTCTGCTGATACAGGAAAAAAGTACTTACCCCTGCTACTAAAAGCTGATGCAGTCTCAGTACTCAATACCATCTTATCGGGAAATTTCTTATGAAAAGAATCGTACATAGGAGCTGTCCTTATTCTATCAGTGCCTTCAAATTCAGACGATTGCCTAATCCCTTCTCCCTGATAGTTTAATCCAATAACATCAGGAACCTCAGGGAGTTTCATATCCTGCTTAGCATAATTCATTGCTAGTATCGTAGGCCTAGACGGATCTTCTTCTTTTATAAAATCATATATACGCTTTGCTACTAATGCCCCTTCTTCTGCTGTATATTGTTCACCAACTTCATTGCCAAAGCTCCAGATAATAACTGAAGGACAATTTCTGTCTCGTCTTATAAAAGCTCTTGTATCAGGTTCTGACCATTCATTAAATATCAAATGAAAATCATGTGCTGTTTTTTTGCGTTCCCAGGAATCAAAAATTTCATCTATTACCAGAAATCCCATCCTGTCTGTTAATTGAAGTAATTCAGGAGCAGGCGGATTATGTGACATACGGATTGCATTACATCCCATCTCTCTTAATACTTCAAGCTGACGTTCAGCTGCCCTGTAATTAAATGCAGTCCCCAGCGATCCAAGATCATGATGTTGGTTAACACCTTGAATTTTAATATGCTCTCCATTTATTATTAATCCTTTATCAGGATTGTATTCAATCGATCTTATCCCAAATCTTGTTTCATATATATCTTTAACCTCACCTTTATAAACTACCCTTGTTTCTGCCAAATATAGATTTGGTGACTGAGTTGGGGGAGGACCCCATAATTCAGGGTTCTTTATAAATAGAACCCCATTGACTTTAGTAGTTCCATTTGCAGGAATTGAAGTTTTTATCTTTTTAAATTTTCCTGACGCTTTCCCTTTTTTAAAACCTTGAGAATCTATAGCATAAATTTCTGTTATTATTTCAACACTTGCATCACTTGCTGAATTGTTATCAAGGTTTACTTCCAGATTTATTTTTGCAGAAGAAGAAGTAACATCTGAAGTAGTAATATATGTTCCCCACTGAGATACGTGAACTTTATTAGTCTTTGTAAGCCAAACATTTCTGTATATTCCTCCTCCGGGATACCAGCGTGCTGAATTATTAGGATTATCAATCCTTATAGAAAGTTGATTTTCTTTTCCAAAATTTAAATAAGGTGTGAGGTCAAGCCTCCAGGAATTATAACCATATGGCCATCCCCCGATTAGTTTACCATTAAGCCAAACCATGGCATAAGACATGGCTCCGTCAATATCAAGGAAAATTGATTTACAAGAATCAATTGGATCAATAATAAATTTCTTTCTATACCAGGCAACTCCATTTATCGGTAAGCGCCCCATTCCTCCTCCTACTTCTGAATTCCAACCTCCCTGAAAAGGACCTTTTATTGCCCAGTCATGAGGTAACCTTATATTTTCCCATCCTGAATCATCGAACTCAGATTGTACAAAAGGAAAATTACTTCCCGGATTACAATCTGGTCTTTTGTAATGTTTTGAATTATTGTTGATGAAATTATTTGCAGTAGGAAGAATCAATTGCTTAAAAAATTA
>JAGODU010000146.1 GCA_017998095.1 Prolixibacteraceae bacterium
GCAATATTGAAATAAGAACTTTCAAGCCGGCCATGCAGAATTTTTTTAAGTCAGAGCATGAAGCCGCTGAAGCATCTTTTAATCTCTGCAACCAGGGGGTTGATGTTTACTTCGGTGTCAATCCCAGGACCGGTAATGGGGGCAAGAAAGAGAATGTCCATTACCTGAGCGCCTTTCACGCTGAGATTGATTATGGTGTAATCGGGCATAAAAAAGAATCACCAAATACGACATATGAAGAGGCTCTAAATATTATTCAATCGTTCAATCCAGAACCAACTGTCGTTATTCACAGCGGAGGCGGGTTTCATTGCTACTGGGTTCTATGTAATCCGGTAAAGGTTAGTGATAGTGGCGTTGATGTGCTGGAAAGCATCAATAAATCATTGTCACAAAAACTGGGAGGCGATCCAGGCACCCATGACATTTCCCGTGTATTGAGGATACCTGGAACTTTCAATTTTAAGATTCCGGATAATCCAAGGCCGGTCACGCTTATTTCCAACAGTCACAGGAAATATGACTATAAGGATTTTGAGCAATTTATATCCATAAAGAAACCTGCTGATAAACCAATGCCGGCAAATGTTGTTTCCGATAATCCATCTCAAACCATTGTTCCATCTATATCTGTTATTGATATTGATACTCTGCCCGTTTCGGAAAAGATAAAGAAACTTATTAAACACGGAAATGACGGTTCTTTTCCAACACGTAGCGAGGCGGATATGTCTGTGATCACGGTGCTTGTCAATAAGGGATTTGATGAATCTCAAATCAAGCAGATATTTCAGTCACAGGCAATCGGGCAGAAATACAGAGAGCATCCCAGCCCTGATGAATATCTGAAACATACCATTGCTTCTGCCAAAGAGAAATCAAACCTGACTGAAGAGGAAATGCAGGACCCGCTTTTCATCTGTAACGCAGTGATGAAAACGAATCGCGGCTACACATTAAAAATCACAAATTTTGAAAAGCATATGACTCAAAAACATCGGATAAAAATACTTGATATGGAAAAGGCGATATTTCTCTATAACGGGAAATGTTACGAGCAATGCACTGAAGACAACATCAATAAACTCTGCCAAGAAGAATTGAAAACGCATCGTGAGCTATTTTCAAAATCGGCTCTCAGTGCGTTCATGCATTATATCATTGGCGACGCGCTTGTAAACAGCGAAAAGGTCAGAAAAGATCAATTGAATTATCTGACACTGCAGAACGGACTTTATAAAATTGACGAAGATATTCTTATTGACCATACGCCCGATGTATTCACGACCAATTTATTGCCTTATAATTACGACCCTGCCGCCACCTGCCCAAGGTTTATTCAATTTCTTGAAGAAGTATTCAGCGGCAATCAGGACAAGATCAACTTCATTCAGGAAGCGGTAGGCTACTCATTTCATCAGGCTCTTCCAACGCCAGGACTTTTCTTCCTGACCGGTGACGGCAATAATGGAAAATCTGTATTCATCAATACCATCACGAATCTGATAGGCAAGGAAAATACGGGCAATGTCAGCTTCAACCGGCTGTCCGATGAGAAATACGTGTTGGAGCTTTTTCAGAAGATGATCAATATATCCGGTGAAACACCTCATTTAAAGAGAATAGAAACTGACATGATCAAGGGCATAACCACCGGAGACTGGATCACCGGACGCGAACTGTATAACCAGCCGATGAAATTCCGGTCTTTTGCCAAGCACTTTCTGGCCATGAATAAATTGCCTATCATCAACGACTCGTCTCACGGAATGTGGCGTCGGCTTTGGATTATTGAATTTGATAGAATCTTTACCGAAGCGGAAGAAGATCATGAACTGGAAGAGAAACTTTCCAGTGAATTATCCGGGATATTCAACTGGGCATTGGAAGGCTACCGTCGATTGAGAAACAATAAATTCTTTCTCAAGGAGTCTTCTTCCATGAAGCTCTCCAAACAGGAATACCGGAACGAGATGGACAGTGTCAGGTCTTTTGCCAGAGACATGATAGCAGTCAAGTCAGGAAATGATTTGAAACTAAGTGATGTCTATAAGATATATATTTCCTACTGTTCGGAGGAAAACAGAAAGGACACTGAAAAGAAAAAAGGTTTTAGAAAGATACTTGAGGCTGCCGGCTTTAAGATAGGAAATAATACGAAGGATAACAATCAAGTTTATATTTTTAATGTTGCCATCTCATATTAAGATAAATGTTAATTGTTATATTATTGAGAGGTCTTTTCTCCTTTTCCCAAAAAAGGGGAAGAGACTTCTTAATATTTATATGTGGATTTTGTTCATTACAACTGGAAGATGTTGCTCTGTAATTTCCTGATTAAAAAATGACAAGGCAAATTAATCGAAGAATATGTTTATGATCAACCATTTAACTGTAAAATTAATAGATTAATAAACTTTTATACATTCCCAAAAAAATATTGATATTTAAAATAAATAATAAATATATACAAAACATAAAGAAGTTGAATTTTTCATTAATCTATTAATCTTTGCGTTAAAGGATTCTATTTATTCCGGAATCCTGATTAATTACTCCCGAGAATTTTTAATTTATTTTTTATGTAGTTAGTTTTTGTTGAAATAGTCCAAGCCCTCATCTACTTGTATAATTGTTGTCCCCTCTTTTGGGAAAAGAGAAAAGAGATATCTTCTGCTTCTTCTTTGGATATTATCTGAATAAGGCCATCAGGTACTCTCAAAATCATTCTAGAGAAAGAGATTTTATCCTTCCTTCTTTCCCGAAATGAGCAATGATCAGCGGTCTCCCAATATATTGCCAATGTTTCCTAAAATGGAACCCTGTTCACGATTTGTGCCGCCTGCAGCTGGTGCACTGCGGATAATTCGGTCGGCTAAACGTGAAAATGGCAAACTCTGCAGCCATACTGTGCCTGTGCCTTTCAGCGTTGCAAGAAAAAGTCCTTCTCCGCCAAGAAGCATTGATTTCAAATTGCCTGAACGTTGAATGTCATAACTGATTCCGGGTGTGAAAGCGACAATGCAGCCGGTATCAACCCGAAGCATCTGACCATTTAATTGCTTTTCTATTACCGTACCGCCGGCGTGAACAAATACTAAGCCATCCCCACGTAAGCGCTGAAGAATAAACCCCTCCCCTCCAAAAAAGCCCACACCAAATCTTTTTGTAAAAGCAATCGACAATTCAGTGCCCAGAGCAGCGCATAAAAAGGAATCTTTCTGACAGATTAATTCCCCGCCGATACCCGCCAGATTCATGGGAACTATTTTTCCCGGATAGGGTGCTGCAAAAGCCACGGATTGTTTGCCGCGTCCCGCATTGGTAAAATGAGTCATAAAGATTGATTCAGAGGTCAATACGCGCTTGCCAACGTTCAATAGTTTATCCATAAGTCCCGCTGAAGGATTGGAACCATCACCCATTTTTGCCTCAAATTGAATGCCCTCGTCCATGTAATTCATAGCGCCTGCTTCAGCGATAACGGTTTCACCCGGATCTAATTCGACTTCCACAATTTGCAGATCATCTCCAATTAAGCGATAATCAAGTTCATGACTTTTCATATGCATTCCCCTTCCTGGTAAAAAAATATAATGAATCTTGCTATAAGTATCACTTGTAAAACGGATTTCATTATAACTGATATTAACAGGACAGAACAATAAATAATTAATATCAGGCACTCGGGACAATGATTTGGGGCATTGATGTTTATATTGACTTCAATGAAACGCAGCCTCCTGCCTTTTTTTAAAATTCCGGATATATCAAAGCAACCCCCTCTGCTTCTTTCACATGTCGCTCCTGGAGTGAGATTTGCCCTGAAGTATATTAGGAGATGGAACCAGGAATGACCTTGCCAGTGTCACGATAACGGGTTGAAAGATGCTGATTTTGAATGGGATTCTTCCCGATTGTCATTTTGATTGATGGATTCCTGAAAGTCTTTTTTTTATATTTTTTCAAACAAAAATCATTAGAAAATGATTTATGACATAAAATATTAGATTTATATAGTCTATATAAATCTAAAATAAAAAAAGCACAAATCAGGATTTAATGGGTTGATTGTATTTAACTATCATTGTAATATAAAAAAAACAAAAAAAAGTTTTATTCAGAAAGAAATTGTTCGTGTTTACAGAATTATACAGACTTTATAAACATTGTTGGAAAAGTAAATGATGATTGATGCGGATAGATTCTATAGAGATGCTGAAACAGTCTCATCTTTTGGTGAGAAGTGGATCCATGACTCCTACAAGGAATTTCTAAAGTTTTTCGCAACAAAAGAGAAACTCTCGTCACACGATTTTGTGATAGGAGCCTATTTCACTTACGGCTGGATGCCCAGAATGCTCGAATTAAATGGGGATATAAATGTAGTTACCGCAATTGCGAATAAATCGAGAAGAGAACGAATTTCAAAAGATGAATTTTTGCGATTGGCAGGAGCAATTAATGGGAGTGTGGTTGGCGCATCAAAGCTTTTACATTTCCTCAACCCCAAAGAATATGCTATTTGGGACAGTCGTGTCTATCGCTACATTCATCAAGAAACCCCGCATCAGTATCGTCTTGAAGTACCAAATGCATATTGGGAGTATTTGGCTTTCCTGAATGTCTTGGCCGAAGATTCTCGGTTCAAAAACTTTCGGATAAAGGTCATTTCTACCATTGGGTACCCGGTGACAGATAAGCGCGCGTGTGAATTGATGATGTTTGTCAAAGGAAAAAAGGAAAAACCATCAGCGCCTATGCAGGCGAATTCTTACATCGTTGATGAGCCTAATGGGATGGTTACAACAAGTTCCCCTAAATTCAAGAATGCAGTTCTTAAGTATGCTGATAGTTTAAAACAATCTGCGGCTATGAAAAAGGCGGCTAGAGAATTTGGGATTCAACTACCCCCCAGTTACTTACTCTATCCAGGATCACACATTAACCGATGGCGGGGCCAAGGTTTTCCAAAATGATGACCTTGAGAGGAAAGGAACAGGTAATTTCGCCAACATCACAATTCATCTGGTCAGCTATAGCCAGTGACTTCCACTGCAAGGTCATTATGAGTATGTTGTAGGAGACGACATGTACACAGATATTCCAGAGGAACTGGCAAAAGACCCGTGGTTCAAGATAGTCGAGTTCCTTCAGCAGAATTGGGCGGTGATAATAGACAGGGGAAACGACGTACTGGTCGTTTTCTACGGGGACACTTGCGGTGTCTTCGACGAAATGTCTTTTTCCAGTCGGGCTAAAGCGGAAAGTGGTTTGCGTCGCAACGGTTTCGCAAAGTTTATGGATGACAAAGAGGCACAGGAATTTATTGGTTTACCGAGAGGACAATTCGGCGAAAGACCACACCCAAATGGTAGGATCTATTCGAGCGGACGTTTCTGGATTTGAAAGATTATACATATTAGAATAATTAGCGTTGTCATCTGTAAAATAAGTCTGTATATTTACAAAAAGCAATTAAATAAACCACAGGAGGCATTAAATGAACAAAGGTGATTTGATCGATGAAGTAGCAAAAGTAACATGCAGCAAAAGGGAAGCAGCAGAAGCAGTTGACGCAGCACTGGCAGCAATCCAGAAATCACTCAAGAAAGGTGCTGCTGTTACACTCGTTGGATTCGGAACATTTGGTGTTAAGAAAAGGAAAGCCCGCACTGGCAGAAATCCCCAAACAGGAAAGGCTATTAAAATAGCTGCCAAGAAAGTTCCTGTATTTAAAGCTGGAAAAGGTTTGAAAGACGCAGTGAAGTAAATTTATAATATTCAATATTATGGTCTTCATAAGGAGCCGCCTCTATTATAAGTAGGCGGCTTTCTTTCTTCTTGAAAGAGAGTGTTTAAGATTTTTCACGGATAACCTTTCTTTCATTGTGTAACATTATTTTTTTAGATAATAAGAAACCCCTCAAGTCTTTCTGACCTTGAGGGGCATAAGAGGGGTGTGGAGGGGTACTACTTTAACAGATCATGAATTTTACTTTTACCTCACCAAAAACATTCTTATGGGTTTTACTCCTGTAATTTTATTTCTCAGCTTACAAGCATTTTTACAGTTTCAATCACAGGGCTGGTGAACAGCGCCATCATGATGGTGTAGAGGGCGAACACACCGACCACTTCACCGACATACATCTTTTCGTATTTACGTTTTAAAGAAACAAGGATCAAACCGCCGACGATTAAACAACCAAGTTGGAAAAACGGGAAGTTGGTTGCTCCTGCTGCCGCATATTCAGCAAAGCTGAAGGTCGCCGTTAAAAGAACTACCGCTGCCGCTACGATTGTGGTTGCTAATGTCTTTTTCATGATCTGTTACCTCCTTGAGGGTAATTTGTTTTATTTGCCTTTATATTAATGAAAATACCGTGCCAAATATTTGAGACATGAATAATATTGTCCTATATATATGAAATATATGGATATTTATGATTATTGGGTTTGGCAAAGATATTTCCTAAAGCCGTTATTTATCCTTTTTTTATAATGAAACGTTAAAACAGTTGAAAGAAATGTTGAGATCAAACGAGACACAATAATTGATTGCCAAACGAAAGATTTAATTTGCACCAATTGAATTTTCTATTTTGATTTTGACGCTCTCCCTTATCTACACCAATTACTAACTGCAAAGATTCCCAAACCATAAATATCACTACTCCAACCGGTTAATCTGATTCCTATATTCAAGGCCAAAATCAGCGGTTCTTGGTTTTTATAACAAATCATTTATTAATCCCAAGTTTGTTTCTGAAGGACAACCAGTTAGTTTCTAGAAGGCAGGAAACTTTCTTCAAACCTTAGAACAAAATTATGAATAAGAAATTTATAAAATCAAATCAAGATAAGGAGGATACAAATTTATGAAGAAAAAAGTCTATACAAGGCCGGTTTCTGTAACGCTTCCGGAAGCAATGTTCGACCAGATCAAGGCGATTACCGACAAAGAAAACATCGGCATTTCGGATTACATCAGGGAAGCCATTCAAATGAGATTCAAATCAAACATAAAGGAGAAAGGATATGAAACCAAATGATCCCTATGAAACAGCGGAGTTATTCACGCAGGACGATTTCAAGACTTATCTCCAATACGGATGGACTCTGCTGGACATAAGAGCTGGTGACGGTGCTTATCCGGTCATCTATGTAATGAAAAAGGACATCAATTCAGAAAACAACGAAAACAGGAAAAACAGGCCATGAAAAATAAAACCATATTTGGAACCAGGGAATGGGCTGAAAGAAATGAAAATTTAATTAAGGGTTGCAGTCATGATTGCAAGTACTGCTATGCGAAAGCAATGAATATTCAGCACAAGCACAATACAAAAGATAACTGGAAAAACGAAATTGTAAATCAAAACAAGTTAAATAAAGGATTCAGGAAATATGATGGAACAATTATGTTTCCTTCAAGTCATGACATCACGCCGGAACATCTCAATGAATGCATAACTTTTTTATATCATATCCTGGAAGCCGGAAACGAGGTGCTTATCGTAACCAAACCCCATCTGGATTGCATTAAGGCAATATGCGATTACTTCAACGGATATCAAAACCAGATCCTTTTTCGTTTTACATCGAATCATCTGATTCCAGTGTGCTAAAGTCCTGGGAACCGAATGCTCCAAGTTTTGAAGAAAGACTGGAATCTCTTAAATATGCGTTCAAAAATGGATATCAGACAAGCGTATCATACGAGCCTATGTTGGATGACAAGATTGATGACGTTATTAATAAAGTGTCTCCTTATGTCACGGAAACCGTCTGGATTGGGAAGCCGAATAAGCTCAACGAAAGACTTTCTATGAATGGGTTTAAGAATGATCTGGTTACTATGGATTGCGCGCTCAGGTTAATTCAGTTGTTCTCGGATGAATATATTATGGAACTATATGACAGATACAGGAATAATCCAAAGATCATATGGAAGGATAGTATAAAGAAGGTAATTGAGAAACTTGATTGACTTATTTGAAGTTGCGAGTCAGTTTTTACTCAGTGGAGAATAATTTAGCTGACATGCTCTTTACAAATTCGGTATTTCTTTTCAATCATTTTTTTATCAATATTTGAAAGTTCAAGTAATCTTGAAAATTCCTCAAGAAAGTTCTTTTCATCTTGTGCTATAGTTGTATCACTTGATACTATAGTACACGCGTACTCATAATACTCTTCTTCAATTTGATTTTCTATAGCATATTTTGATACCTTTTTTAAAGGTAATGGACTTTTAAAATGATTTTCAATTGATTTTTTTAGATCTTTTTTATTGATTTTTAATAAGGAGATAGATTCTTGGGGCAAAATACCCTTTTCTGAAAAAATAAGTTTTTCAATCAGTTCAAATGCTTTTTCTTCTTCAATATCTGCAATATTTTCATCAGCTATCGCTGCATGTCCCAAAATTGAACTCAGGTTGTAAGCGTAATTTTTAAGAATTTCTATATCGGCCTCATCGACATCCCCATCCCCATCTGCGTCAAGAATTGTATTAATCTTTGTTAATCCTTTTTTGCCGATATCAATCAATGAATTTCTAATCTCCTCATTAGATAAGGCAAGAGCAACACCACTTCCTAACAATTTTAAAAATGACATATTTAACCTCCATATTAAAGTTTTATACATTCAGGGAAAATCTGAATTTCATTTCAGGGAAAATTCCTCAGTACACAACGCTTTCCTGTCTTAGAATGCAATCTAGTATTAAGAAACAAATTGCCTATTTCGAACAAAACAACTTTTCCCACTGCTGCCATTTCGGACAATATGTTGCCGCCGATGAATTCCTTCCTTTTTGCGCTATACAATCTCCCTTTACGGAATCCGTATTCACAAAATATGGTTTATATGCCTGAAATCCTATCGTCCTGCTTCCGGTCCAGAACATGCATGTGGCACATTTTTTTTCAGTAACTCTATACTGACCAGACATGAAACCCTCCTTTTTCAACAATTGATTGATGGTAGATGGTCAAAATCCTTTTCTGTTACATCGCCAGAGATTATATTTATTTCTCCCTTTAGTAGATAAACTCTCCTCTCAACCGTGCTAAGTTCAAGTTGATATTCAATTTCTAAATCCGATTTTATATAGGCTCCCTTTTGGGGAATACTGATGATGTATTTGCCCTGAGCAGGATTGGACGATGTGCAATTTAAAGCTTCGACTTCAATAAAATTCTTGCCAAAGTATTCATGCTCTCCCTGAATTGTTTTTTCTGTTATTTCCTCCGGCAATTTAACCAGCAACTGGGCGGCATAGGTATTCTCAACATCATCAATATCCTTGCCGATGAGTGCCAGATACATATATTTTTGAGGGTCTATTGGAACAAACAACAGATGGGTATAAGAAGGCTCTCTTTTTAATTTGCCTTTGTACTTCTTCACAATACAATATCTTAGGGTTCCATCCATATGCATACATATTAGTCTTTTAGAATTCTATTTCTTTGTTTGTGATTCTGATTAAGTAATAAATTACATCCAACACACTGAATAAGTCAATATTTTTCTATGTATTGGATTGTTTTTATCCCCTTCATTTTCTGACAACATACAAATAAATCCGGGAGATAAAAAATGAACGTCAAACAAATGATAGGTATGCGTATTGCTGAATTAAGGAACTCTAAGGGGTTTACTCAGGAACGGCTTGCCGATAAAACGGAAATCAGTTCCAAATATCTCAGCAGTATCGAGCGTGGAAAAGAAAATCCGACGCTGGATACGCTTATTAAACTTTCTGAATCTCTAGGTGTCAATATTGAAGATATTTTCCGTTTTATACAAATTGAAGATTCCGTAAAAAGGAAGTCTGAACTGGTATAGTCATAGTGGACACCTCGAAAAGAGTGATATAGAGAATAAACTAATTGAGGTGAGAGATGACAACAGAAAGAAAGAGCTATTCAAAGCAATTTAAAATTGACGCAGTGAAACT
>JAGODU010000147.1 GCA_017998095.1 Prolixibacteraceae bacterium
ATGGTTGAAGGCAGCATTGGACGAGAGATTCCGATTGCACCTCAAAGATTTGCCTCTTTTATGATAGCCTTAAGGGATTTTCTTGCAAATCCAATTTTAGGTTTAGGAGGTGTGGCTGAGGCTAGCTGGACAAGAAAAATTGGAGCAAATGTATCAACAATTACAGGCCTTGGGAATCTTTTAGCCCAACATGGCTTGGTTGGCTTGACCATTTTTATTATATCATTGTATAAGTCATCCCGATTTTATTCCATGACATTCAATTTTAGGGGAACAACTCTATTTTTCATAATAATTATCTTTATATCTATAAGTTATACTATAATTCTCTTGCCGCTTTTGATGATATTCTGGATGTTTAAGTTATTCACTCCCAATAGGATTAACGACAAAGATTTTACTATATCGGAAACATTAAACCCGGTTTAATATGCAAGTTATAATAAGAGAAAAGATTATTTCTCCCACATTAATGAGCCAGAAAGAAATAACGGCTCCATTTCTAACAGAACATTTTTAACCATCTGACATGGGATGATTCATAGCAATGTTATTGTTAGCAATCTGCTCAATGTAGGTGGTATGATCATAGAACTGATTGACTCCATTGATATTTGTGACTAATACTATTACACAGAAATAATACGTTGTATTATGATAAATGCGATTCAACATGATAAAAAGGGATGCAATTATAATATTTGGTGACACTTTTACTTTTCCTGAAGGAAACGCAGCTACGAACCGCGTTTATACTTTTGCTAAGGGATTTCATGAGAATGGGATAGAAGTGTTTGTTATATGTTTTAGAAATGATTATGTTGAAACTGTTGAGGGTGCAGTAAATGGCATTCATTATTATCATACCTTTTATCAGACCAAGCGTAGCAGGTCTTTTATTAAAAGAAGATTGTTAAAGCTTAATAAGTATTGCAGGACGTTTCGAATCATTCAATCCATCAATAAAAACCATAAAGTATTAGCTATTAATCTATGGACCAATAGATTGTTGGTACAGGAATATGTTTTTTTATTAAGTCGGGTATTTAGAACAATAGTAATTCATGAACACAGCGAGCATCCTCTGCGTGCTTTTCAAAAGAATGTTGTTAAAAGAATGTGGGGAGAATTCAAGTCATTTATCGGAACTGGGTTATGTGACGGAATTTTTTGCATTTCGCAATATCTGATAGATTTTTACAAAAACAGAAGTGTGAAGGAAGAAAAGATGCTTCTGGTACCCAGTACTGTAGATACAGAGAGATTTACTGGTATTGGTGTCTCACCACTATCTTATAATTACATTGCATATTGTGGTAGTTTGACAATTGGGAAGGATGGCGTAGACATTTTAATAGACAGCTTCAACCGAATAGCTTCTGAAATAACAGACATTGATTTAGTTCTTATTGGCAAGGGAGATTCTGAATTTGAGGAGGCTGCCATTAGAAGACAAACTGTTCAGTTGAACTTGGTCAACAGGGTTCATTTTCTCGGCCAGTTGTCAAGAAAAGATGTCCCTGCTTATCTGGTTGGAGCAAAAGTGCTGGTATTGGCTAGACCGACAAGCATTGTTGCTGATGCTGGATTTCCTTCCAAATTGACTGAATACCTCTCAACAGGAAAGCCAGTGCTTGTTACTCGTGTAGGTGATATTCCCTTATATCTTAAAGATGAAGAAAACGCATTTTTGTCAGAACCGGATAGTGCTGAAGCGTTTGCAATTAAATTAAGGTATATTCTGAATAATTATGAGTTTGCATTAGAAGTTGGTGGTAATGGTAAAACATTGACAGAGACAGTTTTCAATTATAATTATCAAGCTAAAAGGATGTTGGAATTTATGGAAAAATCGAGGGCAGGTTCTTTACGGACCAAACATATTGAAAGTAGAACAGTTATTTGATTATGATTATATCTGACTGTACATGGATAATAATAAGATTCTTCTGTTTTTAGGTGATGTAGTTCCGTATAAGTCGTTTAAATTCAGGAATGATTTACAAACTGTAATTAATCTAGAATGCCCGATAATAAAGGGTGGTATACCGGAAGAGGGGAAAATCAATCTCAAGGTTTCTGAAAACTACCTGGCTGCTATATTTGGTGAAAATCTGCTTTGTGTTAATATTGGTAATAACCATATCCTTGATTATGGGACTGAAGGTGTAGACTCGACATTAAATGAGCTAAACGGACTTAAGATCCCCTATTTTGGTCTAAGCAGTAGTAGTGATTCCAGTTATTGTCCTCTGATTATTAATAAGGCAGGTATAAACATAGCCTTTATTTCGGCTGTCTGTTCATCAACATCACCACTAGTCGAGGTTGGTAATACTTACAAGATTAACGAATTAGAAGAGGATGCTTTAATTCATGAAATCTCCCGGATAAGGCCTTTGGTTACAAGACTTGTCGTTTATATACATTGGGGAACGGAGGAATCTTCTTATCCGAATCCTCGGGACATTTTAATCGCGAGACGGCTCATTGACAATGGCGTAGACATAGTAATTGGTAGTCATGCTCATGCACCTCAGCCAGTGGAACGCTATGGGAATGGTATTATAGCATATAATCTGGGTAATTTCATCATGCCAAGCCTCAAAGATGTCCCCTCCTATTATTCCGAAAATGGCGAAGCTCAATCTACCTACAATAAGAAAAAAATGCTATGGAATAGAATCTCATGGGGTGTTGCGATTAATTTGGAGGACTTAAATTACAAGGTTGTGAAGTATATGCCGTTCTTTAACCGAATAGTAAGACTACCTATTACACCATTGGACCGTTATCTTAAGATGAGAATTATTATTACCGATGAATCATACAGTTCCAAAATGAGCAGGCATTTAAAAAGAAGAGCATTATACCGATATATAATGGATTTCATACAAAATCCTCATGTACCACAGAAACTAAAAAGGATTCTATGAAGGTTGGATTTCTTTTAAATTCGGACAGCAGAAGTTTCCCTATAGGCTATAGTGAAAAATTCCGCGAGATAATGGACCTCAATGCTATTCCATATGTGTTGATTGATCCAAACTCCAATGCCATGTTTGATGAATTGGCAGACTGTACTCATTTTCTGTTTAGGCATTCTCAGGGAGACACTGATATGATGCTATATGATTCTTTATTTTATATTGCAAAAAATATCTACAATCTGAAATGCTCTCCTGATTATGAAACCTATTGGCCATACGAAAATAAAATCAAGGAATATTATTTGTTGAGGAGTAGTGGATTCCCGGTTGTTGAGACAAATGTATTCTGGGACTATGACCTGGCATTTAAATTTTTGAAAACCAGCAGCTTTCCCCTGGTTGTTAAAATGTACAAAGGTGCTAGTTCTCACAATGTAGTCAAAATAAAATCGGTTAAAGAGGGCAAAAGAATAATTGACCGTATCTTTAATGAAGGTCTAAGATTTGGACAATTGCCTGGCAAATCAAATCTCTTTTCATTATCAAACATTGGTTTTCCTGCTTATGTGCGCAAGAAAATCAGATCCATCTTGGTTTTTTTGGGATTTCTGAGAAGGGGTATTCCTTATTCAGAATGGCAGTTACAAAAGGATGCAATCATTTTTCAAAAATTTTTGCCTGGAAATACATTTGACACTAGGGTGACAGTGATTGGCAAGAGAGCTTTTGCATTCCGAAGATATGTGAGAGCTAATGATTTCAGGGCTTCAGGCAGCGGTTTAATAGACACGAATCCTGTTGAAATAGACTTACGTTGCATTAGTCTCGCATTTGAAGTATCTGAAAGGTTGAAATTTGAGACAATGGCTTATGATTTCATTTATGATGAGGAACGGCAACCGAAAATATGTGAGATCAGTTATTGTTTTGACCACAGAGTCGTAAGAAATTGTCCCGGATATTGGGATGAGCAATTATCATGGCATGAGGGCCAAAATTGGCCTCAATATTACCAGTTAATAGATTTTTTACAGCTTGAAGATCTTCAGACTGTTTGATCTTTCATTTTCCATTATCGGACGTCTGTTGGCTAATACAAAAAATAAACAGGACAAAAGGTAATAAAATGGGCATGTTTTCTAAAATTAGAGTGTGCTATATACTATCTCATCTTCCACAAGGTGGGGCTGAGCGTCAAACTATGAACCTGATCAAGGCTCTTGACCCTTCCAGATATGATATTACTATTGTTTTATACGCCAATACAGAAATTTTTTACAAGGAAATTCTAGAGTTGCCAATCCGTTTATTAGTTCATCAGCCTTCCAGTGTTTGTAAATTGTTTAGAGATATTACAAATGCCCTGTTTCTGCGTAGGGTCCTTGCTGAAAATGATTTCGATGTATTGCATACATTATTGTTTCACAATGGTTTTTGGGTGCGCCTTGTTGCTCCGCGTAAATATAACCAAAGAATTATATACTCAATACGTAATAACCTTAATGATGGGCCTAGATTCTATTTGTTCTTTGAGAGATTATTAATTCGAAGATCATATGTAATCACTAACAGCAATAAGGCAAGGAATCAGTTTATATTATTGGTCGGGAATAAATACAATCATAAATTATTCAATATTTATAATGGTTATGATCTTCTGAAGTTCAATTTGGATGAACAAACTCCATTAGGTGAGAAAATAATTATCGGTACAGTCGGCAGGCAGGTTCCTCAAAAGAATCAAATCCAGATACTTGAAGCAATAAACCAGATAACAAAAAAACACAGAGTGCATTTTTTCATTATTGGAGACAAGTCGTATGATTCATTTATAACTAATGAGAATTATGTGAATAGTAATAATCTGCAGAGTTGTGTTACAATAATGGACTCCCAACCGGAAATAGAAAGATATTATTGGCAGTTCAATATCTTTGTTTTATCCTCTATTTATGAGGGTTGCCCAAATGTTTTGTTTGAAGCGATGCTAGCTAGATGTCTGTGCATTGTATCCAAAGGAGCAAATTCTGATCATTTCGTCATTGATGGCATTAATGGGTTGGTTTACGATGGTTCTACTTCGATGCTAACAAAAAAGCTTGAAGCTGCCATTGAACTTTTGCAAAGTGAGAATGGTAATAGTATAATTGAAAATGGACATCGCTATGCTCGTGAGAATTTTTCGATGCATCAAATGGTCAATAATTACGAATCAATCTATAAAATGATAGTAAAAACTAAGAGTAATCAAGGTAGATATGATCAATGATATAAGGTTTATATATATCATATCAGCCTGGCCTGAATTAGTTAGGTTTTAATGCTTTTTCATGGGAAATATCAGAAATAGTATTAATAGCGAGCATTCTAATCCAGGACGGAGTTCAACTTCATTTAACGCCTGGGGAATTATGATAGTAATAGTAGTGGTAATTATGGTAGCCTCACTGTTACTTTTTATAATTATAGGTTACATCTCTGAGAAAAAAAGGTCTTCATATTTACCTGCATTTACCAGGGGATCAAGGTTAAAGTTATCAGAAGATTATCAGGCAAGGGTATTAAATAATCAGTGGTACAAGCTAAGAGTATCAAATTCTGGCTCTGTACAGGTTGAAAACATGAATGGAGAGATTATTCTTGCAGAGCTTATCTATTATTATGAATATGATGATGAGCAAAATGGCAACTTCTTACAGAACACTTCAGTCATTATTTGTAATGACAGTGTAGTAACCATAAGGGGTTGGGCAGATAATGATGTAGACGTAAGCATTTCATTGACAGTTTGCCAAAGCCGACCTAAAATGAATGTTGAGGTAAATACTTCTTATAAAAGCCACAAAACCGTTTATAGGGAATCGTTAGTTGCGTTATTTAAATCACGGGTATCTGAAGTATATTTAAAAAATTCAGAAATTGATCGAAGACCTTTAGCCAAGGAGTATTGGGTAGATAAACATGGGGTGAAATTTGGAGAGGGTGATATCTCTGCACTAATCTATCATACCCCTGATGTTTCATCTGTTCAAGTGCAAAGACAAAATAATCTGCTGTATGTAAACCTCGACTATGTTAAAGATCACCCTTTTATTAGAATACCCTTTCAGGAAGATGGCGAGGGTAAATGGATTGACATATCTGCCTCAAAGTACAAACCTGGTGATGAAAAGGTTAATAAATTCGCATTGCATTTTGGATTTGTTCCCGAGGTTCTTCCAAGGTTAATGCCTGTACCAGGAGGTTATCTTGCGGGATACATCTTCACTGAGCATGCTGATAAGGGGAACCTGCGTACTCATCGGGCAGCATACTTCGGATCAGAAAGCATTATTTGCTCAGAGGATGCAGTAGGTGGATTTTGCGGACATCAGATTCCTGTAACAAAGAGTGTTTTTTTCGATGAATTTGATGATGGACTGAACTGTCAGGCGGATAGTTCTGATAACGAAAGGGAATACCTTGCTTTTTTGGATCAGATTTATGCCTTAGGTAGTGAATTATGCCTGCATACTCCTGAGGCAGGGAACTCAACCCGAAATATTATGGAAGAAAGCATGAAGTTCATGGAAAAACGTTATAATTCCCGTAGCTGGATTGATCACGGGATGTATACGGGCAATACTAACAGGGAGGCATTTTCAGCAGACGGACTAGATCCTTCTTCCAGTTATTATGCCGCTGATTTATGGGAAAAATATAATATAAACTACTTTTGGAGTCCTGCGGTTGAAGCTCTGAGGTTTTCTAGTCCTGAACCCTCACTTAAGAGATCATTAATGAAGTTTAAACCTAAAGAATTTTTTACCGAATTATGCTCGAGATATAGCTTTTTAAAAATTTATGGAGATAATAATTTGTTTGAGAGATTGTTTAGAATTATACACGGAAATCTTCCAATGCTCGAATTGAATTCCCAGAGACCATTTATGGGGGATGCATTTCCTACTCCTTTATTTTGGCAAAACCCAACATATTCAAAGCAATTTTATTCCTGGACCACGGAATTCGTTTATTATGGAGTCACACGCCACATGGATTCGGCAAATATGATTTCTGAGCAGCGCCAACTTGACAAATTGATTAAAAATCGGGGGATATTCTTCAATCACGGATATTTTGTAAGAAATGCTGAAAGTGATGATATACTTTACTTACATGATGGGAGGTTGACTATTAATCCATATTTTGATACACTGTTAATGTATATGGATAATAAGCGTGATAATGGAAACCTCCTTTTAACAACTGTCAGGGATTTTTTAGATTATAGACTGCAGATTGAAAATATAGTATTTGATTATAAACCAGATGGTTCTATCGATATTATGAACAAAAATCAATTTGAAGTAAAGGAGTTAGCACTGGCCATTAAAACTGATGCTGACAACATTAACTTGAAAGGGACGAAGTTCTGCTCAAAGAAGGACAAGTACGATACAATAATATGGTTCAATATGCCAGCCGAAACCTCAGTCAATCTAACAATAAGCAAAAGAGAAATGAACGAAGACAAGTGTCTGCTTCAGTCTCAGACCAGTTGATTTTTGTGAGACAGAAAAGGATAAGAAAGTATAAATCATAAGTATGGAATTCATTATAACCTTAGATACAGAAGGTGATAATCAGTGGGATCACGGAAGGGAACTGACGGTTGAAAACATAAAGTATGTTGACCGTTTTCAGATCTTATGTGAGAAGTTTGGTATAAAACCGACATATCTGGTGACTTCGGAAGTGTGCGAAGATTCATATTCACAAAAGCTATTCTCTGAATATGTGGCAGAAAATAGGGCTGAAGTAGGCGCTCATCTTCACTCCTGGACAACTCCTCCGTTTCTTCCCGAAGTGGGATATAGACAAAACGATGAACATCATATATTCGCCTCAGAGTTAAGCTATGATCTTGTGTCCAGAAAAATAAAACATTTGACCCAGCAGATTTTCAGAGCAGTCGGAAGAGTCCCGACTTCATTCCGTTCAGGCAGATATGGCCTTAATGAAACTGTTGTAAGAGTTCTGATCGAGAATGATTACCTGGTTGATTCGTCTGTTACTCCGTTTGTCAGTTGGACCAGGCAAAGTGGCTTACCTGAAGGTAAAGGCGGACCAGATTTTATAGATTCATCGCCATTCCCTGAGAGGTATGAATCAGAGTCAGGAGCCCTAATAGAGATCCCAATTACTATTCTTCCGACAATATGGCCACTAAACAGAGATCACAATATTGCCAGATACTATTTCAGGAATGTCAATGATAGTTATTTCTTGAGAGTTCTTCGAAAACTATTTTACTCAAGTCAACCTGTGTGGTTAAGACCTACACCGGACATGACTTCTGAACTTCTTGAAAATCTTGTCAGTGAGGCAAGAAGAATTAATCTGCCCTATATTACCATGATGTTTCATTCAAGTGAATTAATGCCCGGTTGTTCAAAATACAGGCCTGATGATCAATCTATTGAGGATTTATACTCAATGCTGACAAAGTTTTTTTTTACAATTAAATCGCTGGGAATAAGATCTTTAACACTTTCTGACGCAGCAAAAGAGTGGAAATCATGAGAATATGTTTCTGGGGAAAAATTGCAGACGCCCTGCTTGGGAGAACCTACGGAGGTGGAGAGTTGCAGATTGCATTATTGGCCAAGGCATTGGCCAATCTGGGACATGAAGTTGTTGTTGTAGACTTGGACATTGAGGAAGGTTTTGTTACCGGAGAAGGAATAAAGGTTTACCCCGTGAAAGGTTATAACAAGGGCATGAAGGTGTTTAGGACTCTAACACATCGACTTCCTGCTCTTTATACTGTTTTTTTAGAGGTGAACGCTGACGTGTACTATTGCAGAATTCGCGAGTACAGACATATTATCGTTTACATGGCAGCGAGGAAGCTAAAAGCAAAGTTCGTTCTGGCCCTGGCATCAAATCTTGATATTCTTAGTATACGAAAGCGCTGGAAGCATTTTTATTCTTCAAATGTGAAAGACTTATGGGGAGTGTTTAACGGATTCATGGGTGAGATAGTTTATCCATATCTTCTTCGAAATGCTGATCTTGTTTTGGTGCAGCACGAAGGGCAGAGAGACATTCTTTTAAAGAAAGGTATTGCATCAACAGTGTTTTATAACCTGATTGATGAAAGCAGCCTGAAATGTATAAATGAAGCTGATTCTGACAAGGCTTTTGTATATGTAGGTTCGCTTGATAAAAGAAAAGGATTTGAGGTTTTTTTCGAAATAGTAGAGAAAACGCCACACCATAGGTTTAAGGTGATAGGAAAAGTGCGTGATAAAACAGGAATAAGGCTTTATCAACAACTGGGGAATTTCAAAAATGTTCAACTTATGGGTAAATTGAGTCATGCAGATACCATAAATGAAATATCCCGGTCAAAGGCTTTGATATCCACTTCGCCAATGGAAGGATTCCCGAATATATTTATTGAAGCATGGGGGTGTGGTGTTCCGGTACTATCTCTTTATGTTGATCCAGGAGGAGTCATTATAAGAGAAAAACTGGGTTTTGTTGCTGAAGGGCAAATTGATAGGATGATAGAAGAAATGGACAACTTCACAAGTGATGAAGAATTCGGCCTTAGGGCACGATCATATGTTCATTCTCATCATGCACTTACAGAAAGAAAAATGGATGAGATTAGATCTATTATCAACCGTTTATCTAGTTAAGTGCAGTACAATCTTGGTAAAGACGCTTTATCCTTCATAATGAAATTGCTATTTAATCGTTAATGATATTATGAGAATCCTTCACATAACAAATAACTTTCCCACACCAAATTTCCCGATTTTCGGGATTTTTATCAAAGAGCAGATAGAGTCTTTGAATAATCTTGGAGTCAAAAATGAGGTTTTCTTTATAAATAGTCGTGACGAGGGGAAGGTTGCATATCTAAGGTCACTATGGAGGCTGCGCA
>JAGODU010000148.1 GCA_017998095.1 Prolixibacteraceae bacterium
TTTTACAAGACTATTAATCTTGAGAAATTTAAAAATATAGATGAAGTAAAAGAATTTGCCTCTCAAAACAAAGATTACATTGAACTTGTTCATAAAAACGGTGTATATACATTAGAAACTAGATTTTATAATAACCCTGCCAGGTACTTTCTTAATAGTGATAAAATTTTCCAAATAGAAAACAACGTTTATAAATTATTTGATTCAGGATCAATTTCTACTAAAATTGAAAACATTAATAAACTTAAAGAAATTAATAATGACAATTATGAGGCATTTAAGAATGACAGCGATCTCATTTATTCTGAAAACAAGAACCTCAATTTGAAAAGTGTAAGCAGTGCTTGTGGTACTGAAATGACTGATGATGTTAAACAACAAGTCGGAGATTATTGGTACATGACTAGGCTTTCCATTGAATGTGGAGAAGAATACAGACCAGGCAATAAAGACGTTTATTTCAAATGTAAGGCAACTTCATATAAAAGAGGATTCTTATGGATATATTATTATTATGTTTCTGACATATCTGTTAATATCAATACATTCTTAAGTTACAATAGCGACTCCGGATCTAATTTATATAATTATAGAACATCATGGGTAAGTCATGGAGTTTCAAGTACAGAAGGAAAGTACAGTATAAATGCATCAACTTACGAAAGCTTTGAAACAAATGTTTCCTTTAATAGTTACTATTGTACTGCCAATAATTTAAAAACTATTGATGAAATATTAAGTTGTAATTAACAAGATATAATAAAAGAGCAATTGATTTATTTTCAGTTGCTCTTTTCCTTTTCGGAAAATGAAAAACAAAATAAAAAATAAATATAAAATTATAGAATTCATATTTATTGTATTTCTATTATCCAGTTGTCAAGAGTTGGTAACTAATGATTTCCCTGATTTTAAATCTGCCCCTACAGTTAATTCAATTCTTGTTGCGGGGGAACCATTAGCGGTTCATCTTTCTTTGGCTGATAAGCTCGATAGTTTGCCAATCTCGTTTATTGAAAATGCTTCTGTTAAGTTATATATTGACAGCAATTTTATTGAAGATCTCGAATATAATAGCAATGGATTATATATTGCCAATTCTATTGTGGAGCCCGGCAAAGAATATAAATGTTTGATTTTTGCTCCCGGTTATGATTCCATAACTGTCAAACAAACAATTCCTTCCCCTCTGAAAATTGAAAATATAGAACACATAAATATTGCAGGTACTGATCAAGAAGGAATATCATTCCCGGCTATTATAATTAAATTTCAAAATAATCCTGGCAAGACCAGTTTCTTTGAAATTTCTGTAAAATTTATAATCTCATACCGGGATTATAAAGAAGAAAGAATAGCTTATTATCCAATTTTTACTGATCCTTTAATTTTAAATGAGGGACTTCCGGTTCCTGTTTTCAACAATGAAACTGTAGAAGATTCATCTTATACATTATTTCTAAACTATTCTACCTTAATGTCTTCTTCGTTTAATGGAGGCCCACAACGTACAAAGCTATTTCCAATCATAGTTGAATTGAGAACGTTAAGTCCCGATTATTACCATTATAAGAAGCAATTTTACCTTTACAATGAAGGTAAATATGCAAATGGTATAACTGAATCAATGACTGCCTCTCCTCTATATTCCAATGTGGAAAATGGATTTGGAATCTTTTGTGGTTATTCTAGCTTTATGTCAGATACAATTATCCCCGAACCATATGAAAACTGAAAAAAGATTTGCTTTGCTATTATTTTTTTTATTCCCCATCTTACATTTAAGTGCCGGTCACCGAATATCAGGTTTTATAAAAGATGGTAACACTGGTGAATTTCTGATAGGGGCAAGTATTATTGAAAAAGGCACAAACAATGGAACATCAACTGATAACAACGGGTATTTCTCGTTGGTTTCAAAAACAAATTTTATAAGTATATCATATATAGGCTATAAAAATCAAGAACTATACCTGGATAAAGATACTTTAATAAATATTTTACTGGAGGGGGGAAAAGAAATAGGTGAAGTATTTATCACAACAAGGCAAAACAAAAAATTCAATGTTACCAAACTTACTAAATCAGAAATGCTATCAATCCCTTCATTGGGTGGAAAACCGGACATACTTAAAGCACTTCAGCTCATGCCGGGTATTCAATCACAGCAAGAAGGTTCAAGTCTCTTAAATATACGAGGTGGAAATCCCGGAGAAAATCTTTATCTTTTTGACAATGTTCCTATTATATATGTCAATCATTTAGGCGGGTTTATGTCTGTATTCAATCCTGAAATGATAAATAATATTGAAGTATATAAAGGGGGATTCCCTCCACGATATGGGGGAAAACTATCTTCAGTAATTTCAATTACTCAACGTGAAGGTGATAAATCAAAACTAAAAGGCTCCTTAAGCATAGGTGTTACCGATGCGTCTTTTAGTGTTGAAGGACCATTGCTTAATAAAAAAGCCAGTTTTATTATAACAGGTCGAAAAACTTTAATTGATCCTTTTATGATTTTAATAAGTGGAATAATCGAAGGCAATAACAATTATGTCTTTTATGGATTCCATGACTTTAATGGCAAGTTTTCATGGCATCCTGATACAAAAAACAGTATTTACTTTAACTTTTATCAAGGAGACGATTATTTGCATTTTTGGAATAAAAAGAACCTTAATCCTGCTGAGAAATTTAAACTTTCAAATACCTGGGGCAATTACATGGCATCATTAAGATGGAAAAGGGTTCATAATTTAAAACTTTTCAGTGATAATTCTATTTCTTATACAAGGTACAGACTAAAGACAATTCAATCTTTCAATTCTGTAAACCAATCTGATACTATAAGCTATCAGAATGATTTTTTTTCTTCTGTTCAGGATTTTTCTATCATGTCTGACTGGCAGTACAACATATTAAAAAACTGGTCGATAGATTTTGGGATTAAGTCTTCTCTGTTAATCAATATTCCTAATAAGATACTGAATTCAGAAACAGATGTTTCCCAAAACTTTGAAAGAATAATTGCCAATGAATCTTCCATATACTTTAATAACAGGTTGTCGTTATTTGGCTTTTTAGATATTAATGCAGGTATGAGGCTTGTAAATTACTCATCAGACAATTATTATAAATTTTCTGCAGAACCCAGACTATCTGTCAATGCTAAAGTACTTGGTAATAATTATTTGAATTTCAGCTATCAGAAAGTCACACAATTTGCTCATCTTATTTATACTTCAGGAAGTATTTTAAATAATGAAATCTGGATACCTGCAAATTCGGACATTGAACCTTCATATTCAACTCAATACTCAGTTGGTTGGAAATATGACATTGACAATGGAAACTTTCAGTCAGAAATTGATTTTTACTACAAAAATTTAAATAATCTCGCTACATATAAAGAAGGGTATTCCAACTTAGTTGGAGATGGAAACTGGCGCTCTAAAATAGAAACTGGGGGATTAGGGATTTCAAAAGGGTTTGAACTTTTGTTAAGAAAAAATAAAGGTGATTGGAAAGGTTTTGTCAGCTATTCTTTGTCCAAATCAACCAGAAAGTTTCCAGGGATAAATAATGGTAAGGAATTTTTATATGATTTCGACAGGCCACATTCTTTCTCTATAAACCTTAACCGTAAAATCAGTGATAAATGGTCTTTCAATATTTTATGGGTATATCAAACAGGCAATCCATATACCCCGGTCATTGGGCGACAATTAACACTAATAAATGATTTTAACGGCAATCCCGGACAGGTATTTACTGAAGAATTAATTTACGGCGAGAAAAACAGTGCCAGGATGAAGGATTATCACCGACTGGATATAAGTGCAACTTTAAATGTAAAAACAAAAAAAGGGAGAAGGGCAGAATGGAATTTTTCTGTGTACAACTTATACAACAGAAAAAATCCCACTTCTTACTATTATGGATATGATAAGGAGGGTGCAATCACTTATTCAAATTCTGAGAAATACACTCCGATTGGTCAATATCAAATCAGCTTTTTCCCAATAATACCATCAGTATCATATAAAATTTATTTTGAATAACATAAAACAAAACTATGAAAAGGTCTTTTATAATTATTGCAGTGATAATTTTTACTTTCTTCTTGAGTGAAAAAAAGTCTTTTGCCAAAATGATGTAGCTCCTGATAAATGGAATTGCAAAATTGGTTATTCTCAATATGAGTTTTTAGGAGTCAGCTCAGCGATGCAGAAAAACACAACATACACACCAGTAATAAAATCACATTTTAATTATGTTTTTCTAAAATATCTGGATGCAGGCTTTTATACAGGATACACTTCAATAAAATCAGAAACTGAACCGGTAATAATATCAGAAACTCCTCCAATAGGGTATCAATGCTTTATTGTCAACTCTGATGTTTTATTCTATGGCATAAATGCTAACTTTCATATTATACCCCTGATATTTAATAAAAAAACATATCCTTTTGATATTTATATTTCAGGAAAATATGGTGGCTTTTATATGTTTACCGAAAAAAACGGGTATCCTGAAAGAGGACATACTCCTGACTATGGCATCTATGCCGGAGCAGCGTTTTACCTTGGAAAACACTTCGGTATATTCGGTGAATATGGTTTTGGCAATTATTCCAATTACCAATTTGGGTTGAGCTTCAAATTTTAATATTTAAAATTCAATCATCTTTAATACCTGCTCCTTGCCACATATTTAGTATGCAATAACTGATGTGACCTTTCTCCTAAAGGTGCGCCAAGAAAATCTTTGTAAATCTTGATTACCTCAGGATTTTCGTGCGATTTTCTTATTGGCATACTCATATCTTCTTCAAATATTGCCTTATATCTCTTACTCCTTATCTCCGGATTAGTTGGAATAGGTTGGCCTCCTCCTCCAAGACATCCTCCGGGGCAAGCCATTATTTCTATAAAATGATATGAAGCTTTATTCGACTTAACCATATCCATGATTTTCTTTGCATTAACAAGACCATGAGCTACTGCACATTTTAACTCTACTCCGTCAAGAAATGACCATGCCTCAAGAGGGTTTTCAATTTTAACAGATGCTTCCCTCACACCTTCCATTCCTCTTACCGGGGTTATTTCCAGATTCTTAAACGGGACTTCCCTTCCTGTAACAATTTCGTAAGCACTCCTTAATGCTGCTTCCATCACTCCTCCTGTTGCTCCGAATATTACAGCTGCTCCCGTTGATTCGCCCATTAACCTGTCGTACTTCTTTTCTGGTAACTTCGAAAAGTCAATTCCAGCCTGCTTTATCATTATTGCCAGCTCTCTGGTTGTCAATACAAAATCAACATCCCTGTATCCGCTTGAATGCATCTCAGGCCTGTGTGATTCAAATTTCTTGGCAGTACAAGGCATTATTGATACTGACACTATCTTCTCCGGATCTATCTTTCTGACCTTAGCATAGTATGTTTTTACAAGTGCACCAAACATTTGCTGAGGAGACTTACATGTTGAAAGATTATCCAGATATTCAGGATACATGTGTTCAATGTATTTTATCCATCCCGGCGAGCATGACGTTGCCATTGGAAGCTTAACTGTTGTATCCTTATTTACAATCAGATTCTTCAATCTTGAAAGCAATTCGCTGCTTTCTTCCATAATAGTAAGGTCTGCGGTAAAATCTGTATCAAGTACTGAATCAAATCCAAGAGCCTTTAATGCAGCAACAAGTTTGCCAGTTACCCTTACTCCCGGTTGAAATCCCAATTCTTCTCCCAATCCAATTCTAACAGCCGGAGCAGTTTGTACAACAACGTGTTTTTCGGGATCAGATATAGCTTCCCACACCTCTTCAATATAGTTTCTTTCAATTAATGCTCCTGTCGGACAATGATTTACACACTGCCCGCAGTTAGTACAAACAACATCAATCATAGGGTTTTCAAAAAAAGTAGAAATCTTCATTTTATGACCCTTGTAAGCTACTGTCAATGCATTAACTCCCTGTAACTCTGCACAAGTTCTAATGCAACGCTGACATCTTACACATCTGCTGTCATCCTTTATAATTGAAGGAGAAAACATGTCAATCGAGTAATTCTTATAAGGCACAAGATCAATAAGATCCTGTGACATTATTTTATATTCTGCTGCCAGTTCCTGAAGTTCGCACTTACCATTCTTATAACATTTGGTACAATCAGCGTTATGCTCAGAAAGCAGTAATTCTATAATATGTTTCCTTGAATTACGGACCCTCAATGAATTAGTAAACACTTCCATATTTTCCTGGCAAGGTGTTGCACAAGCTGCCGAAAGCCTCTTCTGTCCTGCAATTTCAACTACGCAAACCCTGCAGTTGCCTGCAACACACAAATCTTTATGATAGCATAGGGTCGGAATTATAATTCCTGCTGTCCGGGCTGCCTCCAATATTGTTGTACCCTCGTCAACTTCATAAACTATACCGTTTATTGTAATATTGATTTTCTGTTCCATAATGTTTCAGATTATTAGTAAATCATCTCTTCACGAAAGTTTTCAACAATAGATGAAAATGAATTGGCTACTGACTGTCCCAGACCACACTTAGCTGTATTTTGCATTGTCTCAGTCAGCTTAAGCAATTTATCAAGATAAGAAGCAGGCTTGGAGCCTTGTTTAACAGCTTTGATACCTATAAGCAGTTGCTGGCACCCTACCCTGCATGGAGTACACTGCCCGCACGATTCTTCCCTGAAGAATTCTAGATAATTGTCAAGTACATTATACATTGACCTTGAACTATTGAAAAGCATCATCGATCCACCTGTTGGAAGTGATATTCCGGTAAGCTTACCTTTGAAGCCTATATCCGTTTCTGCAAATCTTTTCCTTGGAACCAGAAATCCTGAAGCTCCTCCCACTTGAACTGCTTTAGTATCACCATCACCAAACTCATCTACAAAATCCTGAAGGCTCATACCAAGTTCAAGTTCATAGATACCAGGTTTAGGGGTATCCCCTGAAACGGAAAAAAGCTTTGTTCCTCTGGAAAACTGAACCCCAAGATCATAAAACTTCTTGGCACCATACTTGAAAATAGTAAATGTATGAGCAAGAGTTTCAACATTGTTTATTACAGTAGGTGAGTTCATATAGCCTGAATTTGTAGGGAATGGTGGTTTATTCCTTGGTTCACCTCTTTTACCTTCCATTGATTCAAACAATGCAGTTTCTTCTCCGCATATATAAGCACCGCTGCCAAGAAATATCTTAACAGAGAAATCAAATTTTATCTCCTTACAGAAATAAGTAAACTCATCTATAGTCTTTTGCAGATCAGATCGCAGAAATTTATATTCTCCCCTCAAATAAATAAATCCTTCTGAAGTTCCAATAATATATGCGCATATTGCCATAGCAGTAAGAACTTTATATGGTACTTTCATAAGAATCTCCCTGTCTTTGAAAGTACCGGGTTCTCCTTCATCGGCATTGCAAATTATATACTTATTTTCTGAATCCAGTTCTTTAGCCAGCTTCCACTTCAATCCGGTAGGGAAACCTGCACCACCACGACCTTTAAGCTCAGAACTTATCAGCTCGTTTATTAGTTCCTGCTTGTCTCGCTGCAGCGATTTTACAAGTATCTTTTCCCAATCATCTTCATTTCTGAAAATGAAATCTGCCCTTTTCAGGTTATATGATGTTGGCATGCCCTTATCTTGAAATGTATTCTGACAGTATTTCTCTTACCTTCTCAGGTGTAAGATCAGTATAAACCTCATCATTAACAAGCATTGCCGGTGCTTTATGACACCAGCCAAGGCAATTGGTTTCGAGGAGTGAAAATTTCTTGTCAGGTGTAGTTTCACCAACACTTATTTTTAGCATATTCTCAATAGCAAGAAGAATCTGGTTCTTACCTTTCATTGAACAGGTAATAGTTTTGCATATCCTGATTACAAACTTTCCTCTCTTTTTATAATCAAGGAAAGAATAAAAAGTTGCAGTTCCGAATACCTCAGCTGCAGGGATATCAAGCTCTCTGGCAATATCAATCATAACAGAATCCGACAGATATTTTTCCCTCTCCACTACACCCTGCAATATGGGAAGTAAATTCTCCCTGCTTCGTCCATACTGGTCAGCCAGTTCAGAAATAAGCACTTGTGTTGAATCCATAAAATTCAAGATTAATTAATAATGAATGAAGATTTACGCAATTATAAGAGTCACCGCAAAAGCAGCAGGATTGTCAGGATTATTCTTCTTTAAAGTTGTATGCTCTTCTTTTTGATATTTCTGTCGGAAGAAGAAACATAACAGAGCATTTTCTATTCTAAATTTAAGAAAATCAGACAATAAAAACCATAATAAAGATCAATAAATATTTGGGAAGTATAAAAAAAAGAGGCTGTTATATAAACAGCCTCTCATATAAAATTTTTTTAACTTTTTCTGCTACAATAAAGCATCAATCTTTTGAGCAATTACAGTCTTTGGCACTGCACCAACCTGCTTATCAACAACCTCCCCATTCTTGAAAAATAAAATTGTTGGTATGTTTCTTATACCATACTGACTTGGAACAACAGGATTACTGTCAACGTCCATTTTTGCAAGAATAGCTTTTCCTTCATATTCAACTGAAAGCTCCTCGATTAATGGTCCGACAATTCTGCAAGGGCCACACCATTCAGCCCAAAAGTCTATTAAGACAGGTACATTTGACTGCAGAACTACCTCTTCAAAATTAGCATCATTAACTTCTACTGCCATAATTCTTTTATTTTTTATGTTTTTTAGTCGATTATTGATAACTACAAAATTAATTGATTTTAAATATAATTCCCTCTTTGCTGTTTAAATATTCAATAAACTCATCACCCAGATCAACCCTGACATTTCTGGAGAACAAATGTAATGATGTTTTTGTTTCAATATCTGAAATTTTAAAACTCAAATGTGTCTGTCCCTTATTCAGTTCGCACATCTTGGTTAATTCTCCTAAGAATGAATCTGTTATATTATTAAGACCTATTTCTATTGTTATGTTCTTTACTTTGTTTTTTCTTACTTCATTTAGTAATTCAATAGAAGAAACTTTAAACTCCAACATTTCATTACCATCATCTTTTCTATATCGGGGCGCAACTTTTCCCTTCACCATAAGGAATAGTCCCTTACGACAAAAATTGCCAAAGCTTATAAAATCATTCGACCAGAATGATATTTTGTATGAGCTATTATAATCGGCAATAACCATTGTGGCAAATCTTGTCCCCTTTTTACTCAATCCTTCTCCTGCTTCAGTTACCATTCCTGCAAATACAAGTTCTCTGCCCTTGAACATTGCGATATCTGCTTCCAGCATCGAAAGACTAAACCCTTTTGTACAGAAAGTATCAATCTCAAGCTTGAAATCATCCAGAGGATGAGCTGTCAAATACATGCCAATAAGATTCTTCTCATGCTCTAGTTTAATAATACTTGGCCACTCATCTGAAATTACAGGTTTTGGTTTTTGTATAGTAATATGTTCTGAAGATCCGAACAGCGATTGCTGAGCCATATTTTTCTCATTCTGAATCAGGTTACCATACCTGATGAGATTCTCAACAAAGTTAAGCTCATTCTTGTCAATATTGAAAAATGAAGACCTGTTACAACCCGATATAGAATCAAATCCACCTGAATATACCAGGGCTTCCCAGTTCTTCTTGTTTACAGACTGAAGGTTTATCCTTTCAGCAAAATCCCAAATATCCTTAAACTCTCCCCTGGCATCTCTTTCCTTAATTATATCTTCAACAGCACCTTCACCTACTCCTTTT
>JAGODU010000149.1 GCA_017998095.1 Prolixibacteraceae bacterium
AAGGGATTCGAACCCGTGAGGGCAATTTGCGTTAAGAAAATGCTCCTGTGCGAGCATTTTTAGCAAATTGTAGGAGCCCGGCACCGGAGCGGATGCGACGGTGGGCGACGTCACCAGCATGCGAGCAGAGCGGAGCAGGCGGCGAATTTCTCTATGACTTATTTTTAGTAATTTATAAATAATTTGAACTAAGAATGGCTGTTTTTATTCTAAGTATAGTGAAATATTCCACATTATTATCGCTTAATTAATCAGCACAAAAGATTATATTTACAAATATAACTAATTAAAATAATTGAGACAAAATACTGGATAATTATGGTAACTGTGAACAAAATTTTAGTAGGTTTTTTTGTCACGTTTACTCAGTACTGGTAGAATAATCCTGAAAAAAGATTGAACTTGTCTAAGAGAAATTATATACTAATAATATACAACTTGTAATAAACATACCTACAGGATTACCGTAATTAATAATCTGTTAAGTCTCATTTAGTTATTTAGATTATTAGAACAACAGTAAGGAGATAAAAATGCCTGCTATTGAACCATTTATACGATGGGCTGGTGGAAAGACATGGCTTGTAAAATATATTAAAGATATTATGGGACAGATACAGTTTAACCATTATCATGAAACCTTTTTAGGCGGTGGGGCTATCTTTTTCGCACTCGATCATAGAAATAAGGCGTATTTGTCAGATATTAATCAAGAGCTGATTGATACATACATTGCAGTCAGAGATTTTCCGAATGAAGTTATTGAAGCATTCGTGAGGTATGAAGTATCTGAAGAAAATTATTATAAAGTACGCGACGAAGATCCTGATACAATCATAGATAAAGCTGCGCGTTTTATATATTTGAACCAGACTTCATATAATGGGTTATACAGAGTTAATAAAAAAGGTAAATATAATGTACCATACGGTTTTAGAGATACCATGGAGTATGATACAAAAAGGATCTTAGCGGCTAGTAATAAACTTAGGAAAGCAGATATAAAATGCGAGGATTTTATGTCTCACAAAAGCAAACTCCAAAAGGGTGACTTGGTGTTTTTAGATCCTCCATATACAGTTTCTCACAATAATAATGGGTTTATTGAGTATAATAAAAATCTGTTTTCGTTGGAGGATCAAAGGCGTTTGAGCGATTACATTAGTTATATTAAAAAAAAGGAAGCGTATTACATACTAACGAATGCAGCACATCCAACGATTGCAGAGATTTTTAGCAAAGGGGATCGACAAATTACTCTTAGTAGACAGAGTTTAATAGGCGGGAAGAATTCAAAGCGTGAGGTGGTATCTGAATATATCTTTACTAATATTCCTAAAGGGGTGCTAAGATGAGTCAAACAAAAACAACATGGGGAAAAGTGGTTTCAGGTCAAGAATTGGTTACAGCGAAAAGATTCCGAAGCAAATCGTTTATAACTAGAAAGGAAAGAATGCTGGCTCTGCCAGATTTAATTAGTGAGGGCTGGAGTGAATACAAAACTTACAGTGACCCTAAATTTGTAGGAGTTAAGAAGAAAAAACCATTTGACGAACTCTTTGAAGATAAAGTTTGGATGATGTTCGCAAACCTTGGCTTTACCGATATGAATTGTGATCGCAAATTTTATATGTCATATGATTATCAGAATCCGGATTTTACGCAGCAAATAGATGTATTCGCGGCGGATGAGGAGACTATTATCATTGTAGAATGTAAGGCATCTGAAACGATAAAAGATGGTGTGTTTAAGAAATATATAGAGGCTTTTCATGGGCAAATGGAGGGTTTGAGAAAAGAAGCACAGAAGAAATATCCAGGAAGAAAAGTGAAATTTATTTGGGCTACTCACAATTATATAATGAGCAAAGCGGATGTAGACAAACTTAATGAATGGGGTATTATACATTTTAGTGATGCCGCAATAGACTATTATACTGATCTTGCAAAACATCTTGGGAGTTGCGCAAAATATCAGCTTCTTGGTAACCTTTTTGCCAATCAAGAAATTAAAAATATGGATGATCAGATCCCGGCCATTCTAGGTAAGATGGGTGGGCATACATACTACTCTTTTTCAATAGAACCCGAAAGACTATTGAAGATTGGTTATGTCCTTCACCGAAATGAAGCGAACAAAAGCATGATGCCCACATATCAGCGGCTTATCAAAAAGAAAAGGCTTACTGAAGTACAAACTTTTATAAAAAACGATGGCTATTTTCCTAATTCTTTAGTGATTAGCATTGACACCCAAGGGAAAAATTTGAAATTTGATACATCTTCGATGCGAGTGGAGGGTTCAATATCAAAACTGGGCATACTTCATCTGCCTAAAAGATATCGTTCTGCTTATATCATAGATGGACAACATAGGTTATATGGATACTCAGACACAAAGTATGCAAGGACAAATTCAATACCTGTTGTTGCTTTTATAGACCTTGATCGAGAAGAGCAAATCAAGTTGTTTATGGATATAAATGAAAATCAAAAGGCTGTTCCTAAAACATTGAGAGTGACACTTAATGCGGATATGTTATGGGAATCAGATGATTATAACGAAAGGCGTCAGGCATTACGTTCGAAAATTGCTCAAATGCTTGGTGAGGAGGACACCTCACCATTATTAGGTCGTGTTGTTGTTGGCGAAAATGAATCCTCTCCAACAAAGTGTATTACTGTTGAGGCTATACAAGCAGCACTTAAAAAGTGTCAATTCTTCAGTCAGTTTACAAAGAAGGATATCATACAGAAGGATGGTACATTTGATATTGGCCCTCTCCAAGGAACATGCGACTTATTTTACCCATTTATTGAAGAATGCTTACGCTATATAAAGTCTTACACAGAGGAAGAGTGGGTTAAAGGAGATACAAATATTGGTATTATCACAATAAATCGTGGTATTCAAGCAATTATTCGTGTTATTAATGACATAATAAATCACCTAGTTGCTAGAGATATAATACATCCAAAAACGGATAGCTTTGAAAAGATTATCAGTGAAGTGAAATATTATCTTGATCCGCTTATTAATTATTTTAATCAAATAACACTCGAACAAAGGAAAGATCTGCGGGGTTATTTCGGTGGTGGCGCAGATACAAGGTTTTGGCGCGCATTCCAGAAAGCTATTTCTGACGAGAGAGATGACTTCAAGCCAGAAGGTTTAGATGAATACTGGGCCGATGAAGCAAAAACATATAATGAAGAATCCATGCGCTATATTAGATCTATAGAGCTCTTCGTTAAGGCTTTGATAGCGGACCAACTCGAAAAAGTCCGTGGATCGAATTGGCTTATAACAGGCATTCCAAAACCGGTATATAGCCGAGCCAAAAAAGAAGCGGATGATCAAACATATGATATCATAGCAGGTGGCGGAAGCGGTGAACCTGTATCAATCTGGGACTGTGTTACATTAGCTGAATGTAAAGATGTTATCACCAATGGGCGAAATTGGACGGATATCTTTGAACCATTATTTACTCGTCCAGAGGAAGAAAAAATCCCTGGAGGAAAGGATGCAAAAACTAATTGGTTGGCACGACTTAGTACAATAAATAATAAATTAGCCAAAGCATCGTATAGTGTATCTACAGAGGAGTATAATTTCATTAAGTCAGTTTATGTATGGCAATGTAATGGGAATAAATGATCGATTTAGTGCCAGACTTTTACGTTATTAGGCTATCAAGCTTGGTTGGAAGCATAATCTAGTAATCTTTACATCTGACACACATTGCTTAGACCTACCAATGTATTATTGATAGGTCTTTTGTAGTGTCAAGAAAATATCTTATAGGAGCTAGATTGTATATAAAAAGTACATATAAAAAATAACTTCCAATGTATATAACAGTACTAGTCGTGTGAAAAAAATTGTTAAATTCGATTTAAAGGTGATTCTATATAACAATATTATGTATTTCTTCTCTATGCAGGATATGGAAAATACCTGTAGAATATTTTATTCAGAAGATGAAATTTGTAATTTTTTATGGATATTGAGGTGATAAAAGTTGAGTTCAAAAGCAAAGTTCTTTGAATACTTAGGACCCAAAAACAGTCTTTCTGGATATGTAAGATCTTATAAACTGATATTTCTTACTATCTTATTTGAATTACTCGATGATAGAGGAACGGCGAAGACTATTGAAGTGGCAAGACATTTTAAGAAATTCTATGAAGGTAGAAAGAAAAAAGGGCTTGTATCAGACGCAGATGTTGAACCTAGAATAGAAAACATTGAGAGTTCGACTGTTAATCAGGTTCTTTCCGTAATAAAAGACAACCCATATAGAGTTATTAGTGATAAGGGTTTTATAAGTATTGAAATGATTGATGGTGAAGAGTACTTTGTTTTGGATAAAGAGTTGTATAAAGAGATAAATGATGAGGATAGGGAACACATATTGCAATTATTGGGAGAAAAAATAGACTTATATTTCAGAAGGATTGATAGCGGGGTGGATAATTTGCAGAATCAAGGAATATTAAGAAAACTTATTGAAGAATTCATGGAAAGCTATATTAGTATAAGGACATCAACTCCATTTGGCAGAAATCCTATAGGCAATATTATTACAAATAAGATCCCAGAGCTAATTAGTAATTATAATTTTATTGATAAAAGTACATACCAAATTAAAGGTTCATATGGTAATGGGAACTGGACATATACACCCTGGATTGCGATATATGATAAGAGAATTACTACAACTGTACAAGAAGGGGTTTATATAGTTTACCTTTTCTCCTCCGATATGGAAAGGGTTTACTTAACTCTAAATCAAGGATGTACAAGATTAAGTAATTCTATCGGTAGGAGAGAAGCCATTAATATAATGCAAGAGTTATCAAATAAGGTAAGGTTCCAAATAGACTCTAGAGGTTTTTATACAGATAATAACTTGAATATTGGGCATGAGCTTTATGAGAAAGGCACCATATTTTACAAAGTGTATGAGAAGGGCAGTATCCCTGGAGATGATCAACTAATTGAAGATTTAGCAAAAATAATGGATATATATCAAGAGTACTATAAGTACTTTATTGATAAAATAAATGCGGATATACAACCTAACTTAAGTATCAGTGCACCTTTGATACAAGATAATGAGCTGAACATAAAAGATGAAGTTGAAAGAATATCCTTATACATAAGAAGCAAAGGATTTACTTACTCAGACGACTTAATTAAGAACTTCTATCTTGCACTTAAGTCAAAACCATTTGTAATTTTAGCAGGCACTTCCGGCACAGGGAAGAGCAAGCTTATAAGATTGTTTGCTGAGGCTATTGGTGCAACTTCTGAGAATGAGCGATTTAAACTTATTTCTGTGCGCCCAGACTGGTCTGATTCTACAGATTTATTAGGTTACATGGACCTGAATGGGAGATTTCACGCAGGCGTCCTGACGAATATTATTGTAAAAGCCTTACATAATCCTAATTATCCCTTTATTGTTTGTTTAGATGAAATGAACCTTGCAAGGGTTGAATACTACCTAAGTGATATATTATCAATAATGGAGTCGCGTAAATGGGATTCTAGGGAAATAGTAACTGATAGACTAATTGAAAATGAATACTTAGAAAGTTCCTACATCGATACCAATCACCATAGAGACATAATAATTCCTGAAAATCTATATATAATCGGGACTGTAAATATGGATGAGACAACATTTCCATTTAGTAAGAAGGTTTTGGATAGAGCAAATACGATTGAGTTTTCATATGTCGACCTTGACATAAAAACAGAAAGTATTGAAAAACAACAACCTGTAATTCTTCACAATGGCTTTTTGAGAAGTGAATATTTATTACTCGAAGATTGCATGAAATATGAAGAGCAGATTATTGAGACAATTTCAATACTCAAAGAAATAAATAGTCAATTGCAGCCTGCAAATTTGAATTTTGGGTATAGGATTAGAGATGAAATTTGTTTTTATGTGATCTATAATCACATACATAGTCTATTATCGTTTAATGAAGCTATGGATAATGCAATATTGCAAAAGCTTCTTCCGAGAATTCAAGGTAGTAATAGTTCGATAAAAAGATCGCTGACAAGCTTGTTTAAAATATGTATAAATAATAGCGCTCAAATACTCTCATATGAAAGTGTTGGGGTATCTGAAGAAATGTTCGAGTATATAAATGAGCACATAAATATTCCATACAAGAAATCCGCAGAAAAGATTGCATTTATGATGAGGAGGTTTGAAGAGGATGGCTTCACCTCTTATTGGTTATAAGGATCAGGAACTTGTATATATAGAAACGCAAAAGTTTGATTTGATAATTAAGGGAAAGCCGTATCATCCAAAAGCTGAGGTTCTTAACAAATCACAATCAAACTCTAGCATATCAGTTGTTTGCAAAGAGTCATACAATATTGATATTGCGCATTCTGTGAAGGACTTTTTAGGAGTCAGTTCTGTCAGTAAGAATAAGTCTATCTACAGAACAATCCCACTGTTTTATGAGAATCAGTACTATGAGTTTATTATTGAAAATAAAGGTGAATGCGAAATCTCATTTTGGCACCAAAATAGTTCAATCAGAGATAGGGTTAATGCAGTTGGAAGAAATAAGAGAACATTATCAGGGATACTTAATTTTGGAAGTGAAATTGGGTTCTTGGAATTCATTATTATGGTTGATGGAGAATCTTTCCTTGAAATATGTATTGAGATATTTCCATCTAAAATTGATTACAATGATGATTATGTTGCTATTCTTAATGATGTTAATAATGAAATATACAACTTGTCATTTGACTTTTTAAAGAAGACGTATCTTTGGTCTAGTATAAGGGATAATGTGGGAGGAAGCCTTACAGAATTCTTTAGCATTATTAAAATCATTTTTGATAAATTTATCATTGCTTCTGATACAGTAATAAAGTCACCACATCATGTACTTCAGAAGGAAAATCAGATAGTACCATTCCACAAGTTGAAGAAGACAAATTCGGATACTCTAAAATGGCTTGCTAAAAGACCTCATAATTTATTAATGATAAATGAAGATTACATACCAATAAAAGCTTTAGCAACTAAGAAGAGTATTTGTTTTGACACTTTTGAGAATAGATTTATAAAGTATACTCTCAAAGCAGTTGCGAAAAAGCTAGAAGGGGTAAAGGCCAATTATATCAAGCTTGGACGAAAGACAGATGATAATGTTATAAAACAATTGGACTCCATGATACGTGAGATTAACAGGAGACTTGAATTTAGCTTCTTAAGGGGGGTAGGGAACTTATATACACTTAATTCTCTATCTCTTGTTTTGAATATGGCTGCTGGGTATAAAGATCTGTACAAGTACTATTTAATGCTAATAAAAGGGCTTTCCTTAGATGGAGAGATTTTCAAGGTATCAATTAAAGACTTGGCAGTATTGTATGAATACTGGTGTTTTATAAAGTTGAATAGCTTATTAAAATCTAAGTATAAACTTATTAAGCAGGATTTAATAAAAGTAGATAATTCAGGTTTGTTTGTAACCCTAAGCAAAGGTAAGAAGGCCGCTGTAACATATGAAAATCCACAAAACGGTGAAAGGTTCACTATATCATACAATTCTCCTATCAACGGGTTGCCTACTGTCCCGCAGAAACCAGATAATATTCTTTCTTTAAAGAAACATAGATCTAAAATAAAGTACGAGTATATTTTTGATGCAAAATATAGAATCAATCCTGCCCTTGAAGGGAGTAGTTATAGAGAGGCCTATCAATCACCTGGACCAGAAGAGGATGATATTAATACTATGCATAGATACCGTGATGCAATTGTACAGGATTCTATTCAAGGAAATGAATTCGAAAGAACCATGTTTGGCGCATATGTTTTGTTTCCATATAAAGATATTGAGGAATATAAAAACCATAAGTTCTATGAAAGCATAGATAAAGTCAATATTGGAGGGTTACCTTTCCTTCCCAGTGCTACTAAGTTAGTTGAAGAGTTGTTAGAAGAGCTTATAGAAGATTCTCCCGAAACAGCATTTGAAAGAACTGTACTACCTAAAGGTTCATACGATTATATAAATAGCATTGACTTTACAAACCGGGATGTCCTTATAGGGGCATTGAGTAAAGCTGAACAGCTTGAAGTATGCTTAAAAAATAAATTCTATCATATACCTTGCAGTGAAATAGCTGAAGCTAGGTTACCCCTATGGTATGTAGCTCTATACCAGTCGAGCAGCAAGTTTAAGCATAACACTGGAATATACTACTATGGAGAAATAACCTTAGCCGAAAGAGTAAAAAGATCTGATATAACTGAAATACCAAGCAGCAGAAATATAGATATTCTATATTATAAATTTCATGTAAAGGAATGGAAGAAGCTTGAGACAAATATAAAACCCAAGGAGTTAAGGATAAGTTCAAGACTTTACACAAATATGTTCTTACTCTTAAATTCAGAGTATATACCGGAGCTATGCATTAAGTCTAAAGAAGAATATAGACTCTACATGGAATTGAAGAGATTAAGTAGTAGTATATGTGTTAGTGTAAGCGACGAAGGACAAGATGACTGGAACACCAACATTGTGCTTGAAGGCAGCCGAGTGTCTGTAGAAGATAATATGATCAAAGTATATAAGGGGCTTAGATATTATGAATATAGACTAGAGGATTTCGCTACAAAGCCGAGGGCAGTAATATCACGGATACTACGGTTTTTGAGAGAAGAATGATATTAAACAGAGCATTGAATAGAATTATAGTACAGGTATACCATTGGTATCTCATCGAAAATATTATAAGTCAGTATACACTGTTCGTAGTAAAAAGAGTATTGCATAATTAACAACCGTAAATTATACATACACGACATTCTTAACGTATAGTGTATAGAGGAGGTTATAGTATGATAGTAAATGATTATTCGGCTGAACTTGTGGTAGCAAGTAGATTTGCTGAGGCTGGATGGAATGTATATTTCCCTCATAGAGATAAAGGTTTTGATTTCATAGTGTCTAAAGAAGTTGAAGGATATGGGGAGATGATTAGACCTGTCCAGGTGAAGGGGAAATACCCTATGGATGAAAAAGGCGATAAGGCCGTATATGGATATGTAGGAAAGCTAACAAAATTACATCCGGAAATGATATTGGCCATACCATATTATAGTGGAACTACTACACTTATTCCAGAGTTCGTTTTTTATATGCCTATTTCTATGATTAAAGAGTGCTCAAGAGGTTATAAATGCCAACCAGCGAGTTTTCGTAAGGGAAGGCCTGTACCGAGAGAGTATTTCAAGAAGTTCATGGATAATGAAGGTTTGAAATTAGCTGAAAGGGAAGATTGGAGAGTCATTACAATAGATTACTAATCAAATAATTTGTCTATAATCGTTGAAAAACCTACATTCATATAGTTAAATAAAATAAAAAAACCATGCTGAAACCACCCTTACCTACCTGCAAACCGCGTAACTGCTAACACAGTCCGAATCTATGAATCCCTCTCTCCGTCGCAAGAGAAATTCAGTAGCATTACCTGTATTGAATGTTTTATAATACATGTACCGTTTTATAAGCATTGCCGTAGAATATAAAAAATATTTGCTACTTAGAGTATAATTTTAATTGGCAAAATAAATGACAAAATAAAGGGAAGAGGCAAAAACCTCTTCCCGTCATACAAATCAAACTGTAGAATGTAATTGTCAAGAAAACATCGACAGGAGTGATTTG
>JAGODU010000150.1 GCA_017998095.1 Prolixibacteraceae bacterium
GTTAATGTTCTTTGTTTTTGATGAAAATGTCACTGCTCAATTTAAACCGGAATAGACTGCTCACATTAAACCGGACAACAGTGCTCAATATCACCGGATTTTACATTATGGGAAAGCATTTCATCCCGCTTTTCACGGGATGAAATGCGCTTGGCTACTTTAATTTAAAATTCTTACATTTGTCCTTTGGCGATGGAGTTCGCCATTAACTGCTGAGGCTGATAACTCCTACTAATTTATATTAATAGGAGATTTTTTATGTTAACCATTTACTTAGTAGCAGCCTTCTGGTTCTTATCCGCACTCATTTCTACAATCATAGCGAACCGTCTGAAAATCTCAAATGCACTGATGGAAATAATCATTGGTGCAATTATTGGCTTTATCGCTTTTAAAATTGGTTTTACCAACCAATTGGCACTTGATGCTGACTGGTTGAAATTCATTGCAGGAGTCGCTGCAATAATGCTTACATTCCTTGCAGGGTCAGAACTTAATCCAGATTCATTAAAATCAAAATTTAAAGAAATCACTATTGTTGGTCTGATTGGTTTCTTTGCCCCTTTTATTGGCGCAACACTAATAGCATATTTTATTTTACACTGGGGACTTCAATCCAGTTTGCTTACAGGTATTGCTCTTTCAACAACATCAATGGCTGTTGTTTATGCTGTCATGATTGAGTATGGTTTTAATAAAACATCATTCGGGAAAAGCATCTTGGGTGCATGTTTCGTAAATGACTTGGGGACAGTAATAGGTCTGGGATTAATATTTGCACCATTTACTTATAAAACACTGATATTTATTGCTGTAACGGTTTTATTGATTTTCATTCTGCCATCTATAACCAATTTTCTGATAAAGCACTTCGCATACAAAACTGCTGCAATACGTACAAAATGGATACTTTTTATTCTGTTATCTATGGGTGTACTGGCTATGTGGTCTGGCAGTGAACCAGTTTTACCTGCATACATTATCGGAATGATACTGGCGAAAACCATTGAGAAGGATAACTTCTTCGTTAGGAGATTGCGTACCATGACTATTGGTTTTCTGACACCAATTTATTTCTTACGGGCAGGAGCGTTAGTATCCCTGCCAGCAATATTTGGAGCATTTCTGGTGTTTATTCTGCTCTTTGGTGGTAAAATTTTGTTTAAAATTTTCGGACTCTTTCCTGTTATTAGCAGATTTAAGAAGCATCGAAAAGAAAAATGGTATTATACGTTATTGATGTCTACTGGTCTGACATTTGGAACAATATCGGCATTATATGGTCTTACAAACAACATTATCAGTACAGAGCAATATTCTATAATTGTCGGTGTTGTAATTGCAAGTGCTGTTATACCGACTCTAATTGCCAACAAGTTTTTCCTGCCTGAGCACTTGCTTGAAGAGCCAGTGCTTGATGACCAGTTACCTGATATTTTAAAAGAGAAGAAATAAGATATATTTTTTTAATAACTTTATATACAGCAATTTCAGACTTAAAATGAATGAATAAAAAGATACACTTATCGGAAAATCATACACGGTCACTATCTTCAAGTTTGATTGTTGTTGAGAAATCTTTGTTAGAACTTGAAGACATGTTGCTGAAGCAAAGTAATTCATGCTGTAATGTGTTGCTAAAAGATGTTGATGACGTAACGATTGAATCCAATATTTCCGCAATTAAAGAGGCAAAGGGTTATATCTGCGAACTGGCAGATAAATATGGTACTTCAAAAGAAAATTTGAGCCTTCAAAGGGTCATAAATGCGAAACGTACTAAAATATGGGAAATACTGACTGACACTTTATCACGGAAAATAAAAGGTTACGGAACGTTTCCGAAGAAATATTCCGAAGAATATGATGCGGATATTAATAAACTGATTGAAATAACAAACAGGATAAATTGCTAATCACTTAAATTCATTACAATGGAAATTATTAATGTAAATGCATTGGAAATACTTGACTCTCGTGGAAATCCTACGGTAGAAGTCAATTTAACACTTGAGGACGGAACTGAAGCCAGAGCAGCAGTACCAAGCGGTGCTTCGACTGGAGAGCGTGAAGCATGCGAACTTCGTGACGGTGACAAGAAACGATATCTTGGGAAAGGAGTCCTGAAAGCCGTTGAAAACGTTAACAAAATCATTGCAAAAGATATTGTCGGGAAGTGTTTTGTCAGCCAGCGTGAACTGGACTATTCAATGATTGCCTTGGATGGGACTCCCAATAAAGCAAAACTTGGTGCAAATGCTATCCTCGGTGTCTCAATGGCGTATGCTCGTGCTGAAGCCATAAGTTCTGGTGTACCACTTTACCAGTATCTGGGTGGTAGCAATGCACATCTGCTTCCTGTACCTTGCATGAATATCATCAATGGTGGAAAACATGCAGATAATAATGTCGATTTTCAGGAATTCATGATTGCTCCACATGGCGCACCATCATTTACAGAGGCTATCCGTATGGGAGCAGAAGTATTCCATACATTGAAGTCAGTACTGAAGGGCAAAGGATACAGTACTGGTGTAGGTGATGAAGGTGGTTTTGCCCCAGACCTGAAATCTAACGATGAAGCCGTTGAAGTGATTCTTGAAGCCATTACAAAGGCTGGATATAAGGCAGGTGATGAAGTGAGCATTTGCCTTGACCCTGCTGCCAGCGAACTGTGGGAAGAAGGCAAATACAAACTTTTCAAGAGCACAGGTAAATTCCTGACCAGTGATGAAATGGTTAAACTCTGGGAAAATTGGGTGAAACAATACCCGATTGTTTTAATTGAAGATGGATTGGCAGAAAATGACTGGAATGGTTGGGCAAATATGACCAAGATACTTGGCAAGAAGATTGAAATTGTTGGTGATGATATTTTCTGTACAAATAAAGCAATCTTGACTGAAGGCATTCAGAAAGGAGTTGCCAATTCAATACTTATTAAATTGAATCAGATTGGAACAGTTACGGAAACACTTGAAACTATTGAACTGGCATATAAAAATTCCTATAACTGCTTTGTTTCGCATCGTAGCGGAGAAACCGTTGACAGTTTCATTTCAGACCTAACCGTTGCTGTTAATGCTGGTCACCTGAAGACAGGAAGCGGGTGCAGGGGAGAACGCATTGAAAAATTCAATCAACTAATGCGTATTGAACATGCATTTGGAAGTGCTTCGAGATTTGCTGGGAAAAAGGCATTTAAGAATGCATGACAATTATTTTTGATGAAAAATTAAAACATGGAATTTGTTTTAATTTTCATTATCGCTTTTATTGCTGCAACAATATCAGGGGCAGCAGGTTTTGGCGGTGCTCTTTTGTTATTGCCAGTCCTGACGAGCATTGTCGGAATTAAAGCCGCAGTCCCGATTTTAACAATTGCACAGATATTTGGGAATGCCTCACGGGTATGGTTTGGAAGGAAAGAATTACTATGGAAACCGATTGTTTATTTTATTGTTGCAGCAATACCCTTCTCGTTTGCTGGAAGTTACCTGTTCACAGACATTGACAGTAAAAAAATAAAAATCGGTATTGGTATTTTCCTGATATTGATTGTATTATATCGCAGATTAAAAATCAAAAGAATTTCATTTGGTTACAGGGGAATGTTGATTGGTGGTGGTTTGACAGGATTCCTATCAGGTCTTGCGGGAAGTGCAGGACCGCTTGGTGCTGCTTTTTTTCTTGGTCTTAATCTTTCTGCTATAGCATATGTGGCAAGTGAAGCCTTTACAGCACTAACCATGCATCTTACAAAAACAGTGGTCTATGGCAGATATTCCCTTATTGGATTAGCAGAACTATATTATGGATTCTTCATTGGTGTAGCAATGATTCTGGGTAGTTGGGCAGGGAAACGAATAATTCAAAAGTTATCAAAAACCACTTTTATAATTGTTGTTGAGATTCTGCTTGTAATTTCTGGAATTCAACTGGTCTGGTCTTCTTTTTAAGTTTCACTTTCAGACTTTTTTAGTCGGACTCTACTGTAAGAAAAAAATAAAGTCTTATTGAACATTCATTGAAAAATATTTTTACTTTTGCGGCAACCATAGCACAAATATTTATGGAAGCAGACCCTTATCATAGTAAAATTAAAGTATTAACACTTCTGTAAGGGACTGTATGTTTCCTTACGGAGATTATTGTAAGGAGACATCATCATGATTAAAATCTTTAAAACATTTGGCGGTTACGTTGAAATCAACGAACCACAGAAAGGTTGTTGGATAAATATTATTAATCCAACTGAAAGGGAAACAATTTCACTTACAGATGAATTTAAGTTGCCGTCAGACCTGATAAACGACATTCTTGACCAAGATGAAAGACCCCGTATCGAATTTGATGATGACTGGACTCTGATAATTCTTCGAATACCTGTTAAAATTGAAAACAACGGAGTTCCGTTCCATACAATTCCACTTGGAATTTTTATAACCAACGATTTTACTTTAACACTTTGTTTACAAGACAATGAAGTCCTGCCTTTCAGCCAACCCTCCCCCTTCAGAGACCAATACCAGCAGATAACTGATAGCATAAATTTTGTACTTCGGTTATTTCTGCGTTCTGGTAATTTATACCTGAAGTATTTAAAACAAATCAATCAATCAACATCACTTATTGAGCAAGACCTTGAAAAATCAATAAAGAATAAAGAATTAAATAAATTGCTAAAAATGGAGAAATGTCTGGTGTATTTTATTACATCAATAAAATCCAATGACATAGTTCTGGCAAAACTTCGAAATTCAAAAAAGATTACGACAGAAATTAATGAAGACTTGTTAGAGGATGCTTTTATTGAAAACAAGCAGGCACTTGACATGGCTCAAATTTACTCAGATATACAGAGCGGGATGATGGACGCATTTGCTTCAGTTATTTCAAACAATCTTAACGATGTAATGAAAAAACTAACCCTTATTTCAATAATATTAATGATACCAACTTTGATTGCGAGTGTTTTTGGCATGAATGTTCCGAATTTTATGGAAAATTCTCTCTGGGCATTGCCAGCAATATTAATTGGTTCCATTTTGTTTTCTTCATTTGGGGTGCTTTTATTTAAAAAAAGGCAATGGTTTTAATAAAACCTACGAAATACCATTAATTCAAATCAAAAACAGCAAAGGTCAGTTCAAATAATCCTGCTGATATTCTTTCAGAATTTATATTTCATACCCAAAATAACCATTTGGGTTTCCGCATAATTTATTTTGTGGAGATTTAAATCATCGCCAGATAATGTAGTTTCTATTTCGAAGGTATTGAAGATATCGTTCGCATTTAAGTAGATTTCCCACTTTTCATCCGAAAACTTTTTTGAAACTCCAAAATCAACAGAATATCTTTCTTCAACTACTCCCTGCGGAACTATATCTGGAGCATAATAAATTCCTGTCAACTGGATAGATATTTCTTTTTTCAGTTCAAAATTTGCATTCACCTTAAAGTTCCAAGTGTTGCTCTTGGTTTCAGGGAATGTAAAAGGCTGGGGATATGGATAATAATTTTCTCCACTCCATTGGTTTAAAATATTTTGATACCAGTTAAAACTACTGCTAAGTTTAATCCATTTTGCAAATTCATGCTCGGCAAAGATTTCAAAACCTGTATTGTAACCCTTCCCAAGATTTTCAGGAATAGCATTGACTACATTATACTGTGATAATGTATCTGCGGTATAGATGCGAGAGAAAATGTCGGAAATCTGACGATGAAACAATGAAATATAGGCAGAGCCAGCCTCCCAATTGTGCTTATAAGCCAACTCAAAGGTTTGTGTATATTGTGGGCGCAAGAATGGATTTCCCGTTTTAAGAATTTCGGGGTCATCATACTTCGGGAATGGGCGCAAATCAAATTCAGTCGGGCGGTCAATCCTCTTATTTATAAATGCCGATATACGATTGTTGTCGTTAACCTTATAAGTGAACCTGATATTTGGGAACAAATTAAAATAATTGTATTTATCGTTTTCATTCAGATAAATGTTGGCAGGGTCTATCTCATATTTTATAAACGACTGTTCGGCACGAATACCACCTTCGATTTCAATTTTCTTCGATTCAAAAATATAATTGATATAACCTGCAATTACATCTTCATAATAGTCGGAATAACTCCCGACATTCGGGTCAAGAATTGAGTTTTCGCCCATTGTTTCACTATAAGTTATAGGCAGGTGACGCAGGTTAATTTTTATACCTGATTCAATACGACCCGCTTTGAGGGGTTTGGTATAATCAAAGTTTATACTGTGAACATATTCTTTTGCAAATAGGTGTGTCTGGTCTGTAGATTGACGAACTGCACTTGAATCTGTAAATGGAAATAGTTCATCTTCTCCACCACCAGTGTAGATATAACCGAAGTCAATATTATGTCCGAGTTGTTCAAACTTATGGTTGTATTGCATTGAAAAATTGATAAATTTTGTGTCTTCATCTTCTGCCCATTGCCATAACCGATACCTTTGATTGCTGTCCAGATAATCATATGGAACATCTCCACGGTCAACGTGATACTCATCTTCCCATAAGGCGTAAAATGTCAGAGTGTTATTATCATTTAAATACCAATCTGCTCCCGCTTTAATATTATAAAGTTGCTGTGAGCGGTTTTCAAGAAACTGAGATTGAATATCAGGAGTAACACCATCAAAGTATTTTCGGGTACTAAATTCATTTGTATTCACTCTCTTTCTCACCATTCCGTCACTTTGAAGAAAAATGTTCACTTTTTTTGCTCTATAATTAATTGACAGACTGGGTGATAATTTTGGTGTGAAACTATATTTTTCCATAATTGCGGGTAAATTTTCTTTTCGGGTGGTCATTTCACCTACACCTGCCGATAAGCCAATTTCACCATTAAAGCCGTACTTTTGTTCTTTCTTATAAATAATATTAACAATTCCAGCCATACCCTTTGCGTCATATTTTGCTGATGGATTATTAATTATTTCTATACGTTCGATATTTGAAGCAGGAATATTGTCTAATCCCTTCTGGTTTTCATATCCAGTTAGGCTTGATTGTTTATTGTCAATCAATACAGTCACTTTGTCGCTTCCTCTTAAATATATTTTGCCCTCAGTGTCAACTGTAATCCCGGGGAGATTCTGAATGGCTTTCAACAGAGAACCACCTGTTTGCGAAATATTGTTATCAATAGTGAATGACTTTTTCTCAAGTGTTGTTGAAACAGTTACTCTTTCCCCTGTAACCTGAACTTCTCCCAATTGGCTGACAGATGGTTCAAGTTCAATTTTACCAATATCATAATTATTGTTAAGTGTTCCTATCAAAATTTCTTTTGTAAATGACTGGAAACCAACAAATGAAATAGTTATCAAATAATTACCAGAGGTTAGGTCTTTCAGGATAAAAATGCCTTTCTCATCCGTGATTGTACCAGAAACAAAACTGTTGTCAGTTCTATTTGTTAACGACACACTTGAAAATGGGAGAACCTCATTTGTGGACATATCAACCACCTTCCCCGAAATATTTGCAGTATTTTGACCGAATAGTATAGCATTACAAAAGATGAAAATTGCAAAGAGTGTATGTTTCATATAATTGGGTTAAAGAATAATGGTGTTAAAGATACAGAGATATAGAAAATTACTCCTATAACTTATTTAATAAGTACTTATCTTCAAAAAAACACCAACTGCATCAGCATTCTACTTCATCGCCAAGACCAAGTCGACACTCTTTAATCGTGGATTTAATCCACCATATTTTCCACCACAAAGAAAAAACCCGCTGTAAACATCACATTTACAACGGGTAATTTACTTAATTGTCGGGGTATGAAAACAACAATAAATGTTCAGTAGAGTAGATTATCTCTCACCTTAACCTTTGTTATCAGTCATTAAGATTGCAAGAATTTCACCAGTTTACGGAACTTATTATTGACTTCCTGATTCTTATAAGCGGTTAGTTTTTATTTGATTTTTTAAATTCATTCAGCAGGTCTGTAACAGCATCATTATCTATAGTCAGTTCAGGTATCTGCTTGGTGTCTTTTTGTGCTGATAATTTCTGCTTCAATTCCTTGACACTTCGAAGCATCAATTCGTCAATGATAGTTCCGTAGGAATCAAGTGTTACCTTTATCGAGTTATGCCCAAGTATTTTTGAAAGTACTCCGATATTCATTCCGTTTGTCAATGCTATTGTCGTAGCGAATGTTTTTCTGGCAAGATGAGTCACCAGTGGCTTGTTCTTTGGAATACCAGCAATATCCGCAATTTCCTTGAGATATGCGTTATACTTGACATTTGACGGCACTGCCAGACATTTCCCTTTCTTTATACATACTGGATGGTCTTTGTATTTATTTAAGATTTCCATAGCACGGGGCAGGAGAGGTACTTGGTATTCTTTTTTGGTCTTTTTCCGATGGATATTCAGCCATAACTCTCCGTCCATACCCTTGGTAATGTTATCTGGAGTGAGCGACTCAACTTCAGCATAAGCGAGTCCAGTGTAGATGCAGAAAACGAAAATATCCCTTATTACGTTCAACCTCTCTACTTTGAAGTTGGTTTGGTCAATGCGGTCAATCTCTTCCTGAGTAAGATAGAGTATTTTGGAACGTGGCAATTTGATTTTGTAATTTTCAAATGGATACTTATCGATGTATCCCTTGTGCATGGCATTATGTATTACACGAGTGAACCTCTGGTAGTGCTTATAGCACGTGGTGGTTGAATTATTGAACTTTTGCTTCAGGTATGCCTCAAAACCGCTCATAAATTGAAAGTTAAGTTCATACAGGTACATATCGCCACGGTGATACTTATATCTTATATACTGCTTCAGCCTGAGATGTGTGCTTTTATACTTGATGATTGTGGCAGGAGCGAAGTCTTTCCCCTTGAGTTTCTTCATTTCCGTTAGTTGTTCTTCATATACCTTTAAAATGGTGAGTTGGGAATTTTCATTACCTTCAAGTGTTTTCTGGATTGAGTGGATGTTATATGGCTTACCACTCAGGTTAAGAGAGTTAACCACCTGAAGCACTTTTACCCTGAGAGAGTCAAGTGTGGCGTTGGTGGTTGCAACCTCTTGTGTAGCACCCCTGATTCTCATTGCCTTTTTATCCCAATCCCCTGCAGGGATTCGAATACCAGTGGCTTTATTGAAAAAGTCGTAGTTCTGTGTAACCCGCATGTAAACAGGTACAAGATTCTTTGAATTCTTCTTAGTCCTGTTAATCCAGAACGTGATTTTAATGTTTGCTTCCATAGGAAAATCGTTTAAATTTAACAAAGTCGATAAACAAGATTCCATGCGGTTTTGCGAACATCAAATTAGCCAATTCGTAACCCAAAACGGGTAGTTGGAAGAATAGGTGCAAGAATTGGCTAATTCTATTTACCCATTTTTTAACATTTCGGGGGGCGGTTGCAAAAATGTTGCAGCCAGTGTAAGTATTGATTATTAGCGTGTTGCGCAGGAGCAATTTTTAGTTTGCTCAGTATATGCACGCTTGCGTTGCATTGAGTAGCGGAAACGATGAATATACCTGCGCTGCGTTGGGGTAACAAAAAGACTCTAACTGATTAGGTTAGAGTCCTTTGTGGAGCTGGCGGGAGTCGAACCCGCGTCCAAACATAAAGGCCATATGCTTTCTACATGCTTAGTCATGCTTGATTTTCGAGACCTGTCAGCTGCACGACAACCTAACAAATCCTTAGTTCCTTT
>JAGODU010000151.1 GCA_017998095.1 Prolixibacteraceae bacterium
CCCCAGAAGGATAGGACGGTAGGTATCCCCGGTGCTATAAAGGCACGATACCCAGCCGGGAGCACTGGACAATGATGATATGGAATAATTATGATACAAGAAGTAAATAGTAGCACCAATCAATTTCCCGCAACAATAGATGAACTTGTTGATGATATGGAACGTAACCCAGACAAGTACAAACATCTGAAGTTTATTTTACATCGCAAAAAACATCGTAAGTTAGAACTGGGGCAAAAGTATTTGCTTGTTAACCAAGACCAATTTGGCGTATTCCAATTAGATATGGTTGATTACAACAAGGGATATATTCAGATGTTACTTATAGACCCTGATACTGGAATCCCTTCTGAAATCAATTTTAACATTAATAATAAACACCCTGAGACTTTCCTTATCAACTGGACAGATATTGAAGATATGGTTTATGCTGAAAGAAACCTTAATTGTGCTGATTGTGAATTACTGGAACTCGACACTGATTAACAATGGATAATAAATCATACACCAATAGTTCAGGACGAAAGGTTCTTGAGTACATTTCTTCTGATACAATTGTTCTGGACTCACCATTTATAATGACCCAAGGTAAACGACTCACCAAATCCTTGCCGTATATGAAGCTGGAGAAAAGAACCGTTGACAACGACATTGCTGCCATCAGGTTGCTGAATTTCCAAGATTATGAAGGGGTGATTTATCTTAATGTCCAAGACCTGAAAACAGGTAAATGCTATAATCTCAGTTGGAACATGGAATATAATGGTGACTGGTGGTTCTGGTGTTTAAGTGATTATGATACGTTAATGAATTCAATATAAAAGGAGAGGCGGAAAGCAGAATTAATTATCCAAGTCGTTTGTTCATATTGACAGGTAAGCTATTAAACCGTTTAACTAATCTCATTAGCAACCGGAAATATCATCAACTACAATAAAATCAATAGGGAGTTTAAGTGACTCCGAAATATACCCGCCCCTATCCAACAAATCATCATCATCATCTTCATAATACCAATGGATAATGAACTTTTTATTTTGCAGTATTACCTGAGAAATCTTCTTCAAAACGGATGCCAATATTGTTGTGCTGTAACTATTCAGATATTCAAATGCCACGATTACATAAGTTGTTTCAGCAGGATTTAGAAGGTAAGCATCCAGCCAATCATTTATTTGTTCAGGGATTCTGGTTTTATTCACAACCATGCCCCGTCCTTTAATCTTTACCGTGCCATTTGGTTTAAGAATTACCTCTGGAGAGTTATCAGTCGGTAATATGTGTACTTCATTCAAAATCATTTCATTAATCAAAATATAGATTGAAATCTTGAAAAGAAGTGTCCCTGAAGTATTCTAATTACAAATATTAGAAATTCAAACCAATTGGGCAATCTAATGAATAAATAATATTTAAAGGGAACTGATAAACTGTCAAGATTTTCCAATGGCAAAAAAACCGACATTCAAACATATAATTGATTTTGGTAACGAAATTGACATCAAACGCTCATGTGCACAGTTGACGACAAAATATTTTTTATATCGGGAATAACGTTAAAAAATTCATTCAGCAATTCTCAGATGTTGGATTTATAATAAAATTGTGAATGATTTTTTTATGCTTAAAGATTACATCTAATCTTAAAGATTAAGATAAACATCTCCAATTTCTTCGGCTCTAATCCCCAAGTATACTTTTGTTACTTTGATGCTTGAGTGGTTGAAAAGTTCGCCCAGTAATAGTAATGATTTTTCAGAATAGTTGTTAAGTGACCACACCCGCCTACCCAGAGTCTTCCTAAAAAGGTGAGAGGAAGTGGAATTTGCAGATATCTGAATATTATATTTTGCAACAATGGTTTTGAGCATACGGTTTACGTATTGTACATTAATTGCTTTCGTTTTAGTTTTATTAATGAATAGAAGTTCGTTGTCATCAGATATATTCATTTTCTTATATAATCTGGAAATAATTTCGATAAGTGCCGGATTCAAATGGATTTTCCTGTTTTTTTGAGTTTTTCTTTCAACCAACTCAAGAGTTTTCCGGTTCAGAACGTCATTCCAGCGTAATTTTAACAAATCAGATATTCGTAAACCAGTATAACATCCAATAGCAATTAATAATTGAAATTTGTATTGACCATCACGTTCAAGTTTTTGTAATAGCAGTTGCATTGTATCCCACTCCAAAAATGATGCTCTTGTAGATTGTCCTTTCAGTGCCATTGTATTTCCAATTTTAAAGTTTCAGTTTTATGATTGCCTGACTATAAGTGATACTCCAGTGTAATCAGGTTTTTGCAATTTATTTATATATATCTGTATATCTAATCGTTACAAAATTCGCAGGTGTATCACATATTACAAAAGTGATACATGTTATGAATGGAATTGCATTGTATGTTTCAGATATCTTCATTAATGTTTTAGTTAATTTTTTAAGTATGGATAGATTTTAAATCGTTCATCTATCTGTGGTATTTCGAGTATATATGTTCGAATTGGCAAATCATGGTCATCATACTCAATTAATATCAGAAAACATTCGAAATTCTCAGCATCCGTTATAAAATACTCTTGACGAAATTTTCTTTTCTTGTTATTATTGCTGCCCATATGTAAGGGCAAATATAATAAAATTATTACTCACCCTACATATGGGCAGTATTATTTTTTATTTTTACAAAAAAACCATGAAGAAGTCAGATAAAATTTCAGTCGAGCAAAGAGAAATGATGGTAAAACTGGGCAAAAAATTAAAAGAGCTTAGGTTAGACCAAAAGAAAGGTTATAAACCGTTGGCTGATGAAATGGGCGTGGCACGTAATACTTATTATGCTATAGAAGCAGGAATCTTGGATTGCCAATTTTCGTCACTTTACCAAATACTCCTATATTATAAGCGTAATCATAATATAACACTGGAAGAGCTATTCAGAGACCTGTGAATTTTCGGATTTCAGCGAAAAATTGTCAAATATTAATCGAACACATTATTGTCGGGACTACACTCTCCTGTTTAAAGCAGTGAATATCAAATAAATCTTATTGCGAATTATCCCGTATTAAACGATTAATTGAATTTTATTGGTATCAAAAAGGTATGTTTCCGTACCCATAAGTACATTATTGGAATTTTATCGTCCATCAAAATCAACACTGCGCTGTATTTATGGGAAACCATGTTTATGCACAAACAACAGATACCAGAATATCAGGAAAAGATAATTGAGAATATCCGTCTCGTAATAAAAAATTACCGTATGAATGAAGGATTGACACAATCCAAATTCAGTAAACTTGCAGGTAAGCATGTCAATTCGCTTCAAAGATTCGAAAGAGGTAGCTTGAAAAACATTAAATTATTAACCCTGCTTAACTTCGTTGATGCTACTTCTATGACCTTATCAGAGTTCTTTCAATCCATCGAGTAGACAATTGGTTCATAAAAAACTATTATTGTTTCTTGGGATACAATTCTTATTTAATAAATTTCGACCAATACTAAGATTTGCTTTTATGGAATCAGGACGCATCCAGAATCTAAGCACAGATTATAACTATTCCACAGTCCCCACCAAAATATTGAATGACAATAAATTGTCGGCAACAGCAAAGGGTATCTTGGCATTTCTCTTGTCCCTGCCATCAAATCACAATATCAATAAAAAGGATTTGCCAAAATACTTTAAAGAGGGATATTATGCATTAAATAAGGCATTTGAAGAACTTGTTAAACACAGGATTATCCACAAAATTGAAGTGCGGGATAAGTTAGGACACTTCAAAGGTTATGAATATGTGGTTCATGAGTTCCCCAAAAAAAGGTTCGGAGACCAGAAAAAGGTATTACCGAGTCGTAATTATCGCAAATCGGAGATTCAAAACCCGGATGATGTTTTAATCAATCGAATCTTCAATGAAGACTGTCTGATGACGATGAGTAAGATGCCGGATAATTATGTTGATTTGGTACTTACCTCTCCCCCATATGACCATTTACGGTATTATAATGGCAATAATAAGTTCGAATTTGAAAAAATCGCTGTTGAACTTACCCGAATTATTAAGAATGGTGGTGTAATCGTTTGGATTGTTGGCGATGGAATGTACAAAGGCAGCGAAACTGGTACATCCTTTAAGCAGGCTTTGTTTTTCAAAGAGTATTGTGGACTAAGGCTACATGATACGATGATTTTTGAAAAGAATACGACAACATATCCTGCAAAGCCTGATGGCATACGGTACACCCAGTGTTTTGAGTACATGTTTGTTTTCAGCAAGGGCAAACCAAAAACGGTAAATCTTATTTCTGATAAGAAGAACAGATGGTCAGGGACAACAAATTTCGGACAAAAGACCGACAGAAATGAAAATGATATGCTTATCCCTGTAAGAAAATTCAAGTCGATTCCAGAATATTCACCCCGAACAAATATTTGGAGATATGTTACGGGGAATGGATACTCCACCGAGGACAAGTTCGCCCATCAACACCCAGCCATTTTCCCCGAAAAAATGGCTGAAGAGCACATTATTACATGGACTAATGAAGGGGATGATATTGTTTATGACCCGTTTACAGGGTCTGGCACTACTTTAAAAATAGCTAAGGAACTTAACAGGCAATTCATTGGTTGTGAGATTGTCAAAGAGTATTTTGAATTGATAAATAAACGTTTAAGAATTTTGTCATAGTGCAAAGATATCTCACCAAATCACGGTTTAAACTGGCACTGGATTGTCCAGCCAAACTCTTTTACACTGGTAAATCCCAATACCCAGATAAATCTCAGGATGATGCATTCTTGGAAGCATTGGCTGAAGGTGGTTTTCAGGTTGGGGCATTGGCAAAATGTTATTACCCAGATGGAATTGAAATTACAGAACGAGGCTACGACATTCCTCTTCAAAAAACACAGGAACTTCTCTCTCACGGTACTGTTACTATTTTCGAAGGTGCTTTCAAATACCAAAATCTATTCATCAGGGCAGATATCATTGAGAAAAAAGGGAACGACATAAACCTTCTGGAAGTTAAATCATCCTCTTTTGGCGGAACTGACAGCAGCAATATGCTTACTAAGAAAGGGTTCATCGATTCTGGCTGGTCTGAGTATGTATATGACGTAGCCTTCCAAAAATATGTCATCACCAAAGCATATCCCAATTGGAATGTCCGTGCATACCTTATGCTTGCGGATAAAAATTCAGTTGCAACTGTCGATGGCTTAAATCAGAAATTCCTGTTGAAAACAGTAGAAGATGAAAGAACTGTTGTCGAAATTGTCGGTGATGTCTCCCCGGATGGACTTGGAGAGGAAGTTTTAATCAGGGTTTGTGTTGATGCTTTAACTGAGAAGATATTTAATGGGACTGACTCTCCCAATCCCCCGGAACAAGGTTTCACCGATTACTTACATTATTTGGCAGACATGTATGAAAGGGATGAGAAGATTGTTGTCCCGATTCATAAAGATTGTAAGGTTTGTGAATTTCAAGCCACTCCGGAACAGGAAAAAGTTGGGAAATTGTCAGGATTTACAGAGTGCTGGAAAGCACAACTCAATTGGGATGATGCAATGTTTGATTTGCCAAGAATCTTGGATATCTGGGACTTCCGGAAAAAACAAGATTTAATGGATTCTGGCATTTACTTAATGCGTGATGTTGAAGAAGAACATATCGGTGATATTGAACCAAGTTCAGATGGAAAATTAACCAGAACAGAACGGCAATGGTTACAAGTAAGGAAAACGGTTGAAAATGATACCACACCTTATATTAATATAAAAGGACTCGAAATAGAATTCAAGAAATTCACCTATCCGCTCCATTTCATCGATTTCGAGACATCGATGGTTGCTATTCCCTTCTTCCGGGGAAGGAGACCCTATGAACAGGTTGCTTTTCAATTTTCACACCATATCGTTCATTCAGATTTAACCATTGAACATAAAGGACAGTATCTAAGCGATACAGTCGGCATGTTCCCTAACTTTGAGTTTGTGAGAAGACTGAAAGCTGAACTTGAAAATGACAATGGCACAATATTCAGGTATGCACCACACGAAAACACAGTTTTAAACCAGATTATGGCTCAGTTGAATGAAGCAACACCAGAAGAAGTTCCTGATAAACAAGATTTGGTTTCTTTCATTAAATCGATTACACATGGAAACAATCATGAGGGTGCAAGGGACATGGTTGACTTGCTGAAATTGGTTAAGTGGTATTATTATCATTTGAGGATGCGTGGCTCAAATTCCCTGAAATACGTCCTGCCAGCCGTTTTGAACTCATCAGAATACTTGCAAAACAAATACTCTCAACCTATTTATGGCAAAAATTCACACATTAAGAGTCTGAATTATGATGATGATTGGGTATGGCTCAGACAGAATGCTGATGGCAATATTATTAATCCATATGAACTCCTTCCCCCATTATTTGAAGGAATTGATGATAATCAGATTGAACAATTCTTGATGAAAAGCAACATTCAAGAAGGTGGTGCAGCAATGACGGCTTACGCAAGGATGCAATTCATGCAAATGTCAGATTTGGAAAGGTATGCCATAGCCAGTGGGTTGTTGAAATATTGTGAACTCGATACTTTGGCAATGGTTATGCTTTGGGAGTATTGGAATATGTGTCAAATCGGCAAATCTTCATAATTATCAAGTTCTTGCTGAGTGAATACCCTTGGTGGCTTTGGTATTGTTACTGGTATAATGATTTTCAACTTCAGTACTTCATTATTAAAAATATCTCTTATTTCTTGTCTCTTATTAAATGACCTGATTAAAGCAATCAAATCATTTGGTAGAACTCTTGGCAAATTGTTCTTAATGAAAAGATTTATATATTCATTTGTTGGTTGTTCATTTGGATTCTCTGCCTTCCAGATATTAAAACTATGAAACCAAATAAGACTGTCGAATTGTTTTAATGTTGTTGGTAAATTAGTTTCTTTTTTAAAATCATTATAAATGTCACATACATATTGGTAATTGTACTCTTTGAATAAATTGGAATGATACTGTCGAATTTCTTCTTGTATGTCAATGCCATTATAAACATAGGCACTAACCTTTGGTACTACCTTCTCAACATTAACCTTTGGTAATGTACCTTCAACAATGTTTTTAGATTTGCTCTCATTTACATTGTCGCTATTCTCCAAATCTTTTGTTGGGGTGTTATTAATAAGAACACTTGAATTGCTCCGATTTTCTCTAACCCCTGTTGGAGTGTGCAGCAAAGTCGTGCACCCCGCAGGGGAAGTGCACGACTTTTGCGGAACACTCCCCAAAGCCAAACTCCCTTGTTCAATTTTATATTCACTTTTCTTTTTCTCTTCTTTATTATATTCATTAGGTGGAGTTACTTCACCATTAAGGTATAGTCTGTTCTCCTTAGTAGGGGTATTATGTTCACCTATGGTTGGTGTAGAATCTTCACCTATAGGGTGAATTTTGTTCACTTGGGTTATATCACCAATTGATTTATTTTGTTCACCTTCAAGTTTTAGTTTAGGTGAACTTACTTCACCTTTGCTTTTATTCGGTATGGGTATATTTTCTTCAACAATTTTAAGTGTTTCTTTAAGTTTTCTTAATTCTTCTTCTGGCATACCAATGACAATAAAATAATTCTGGTCATTTTCCAAAATATAGTTGTTTTGTTTTAGCCATTTCCATCTTGCAATTATCCATTTTTTTGAAATATTTAATTCTTTCGCTATACGTGTGTATGCCAGAATATAATTACCACTGTCTGACTGGCTGTATAGAAATGTTATAATCAATTTATCAACTGGTGTTAGAACTGGGTGTGAAAGTACTTCAAGCGGTACTTTTGCGTATTTGGTTTGTGGCTTCATAATGTTCAATTTTTTGCCACGGAGTTTAGTCTTCATTTTCTGACTGTGTTTAATAAATGTAATTCGTTTGACTGTGTAAACCCTTTATTCTGGTCTGGTACACAGTCAATGAAACCAGACCAGAAAGGGTAAGCATTTCTGCTTTCTTATAAATACTTCAATGTTTCAAAATGGAAGTTCGGCATAACTATCGACATTAGAATCTGATATATCTACAACCCATGCTGCTGGATAGTTCTTTTTAAGTTCAGTTGGTGCTACCTGCAAACGATATATATTTTTGCGCTTTAAGTATTGTATCCTTCCAATGCCAATGTTCTTTACATATGTATAGTGCAGGTCTGTATAGCCTGCGTCTTGCAGTGCTTTAAACCTCTGATATTCTTCAGGGTATTCTCTGATGATGTTCTGCACTTCGGTCTGTATTTCGATTAACGATTTCATTTTTCTTTGATTTCAATTTCTTTCATAAGTCCTATTAGTTGTTGAAGTTCATCAGTGGTTAGACCAGAATTATTTATAATGTTTATGACCTTTTTTAATGCTCCTTCAACCTTATTTTTTTGAAGGTCTTCGCCTTGTTCTTTCCTGAATCTTTTAATGAAATCAATTGCTTTAGCAGTATTATATCTTTTTTTACATATAACATTTGCTATTTCTACTGCTATTTGGTGATTATATAATTCGGCAACCCTGCCAATATGTTGGAGTATGGTTTTCTTGTATATTTTTTCCTTCTTCTTGTCCAAAAGGTATGTATAAGCATCATTGTCTTTGAGTAAGCCAAATGCTATTGCTAAATATGCTTCATTATGTAAGGTTCTCTTGGTCTGAAATACTACATTCCCACCCACCATTAATATTGATGCTTTTAACGCTTTATGAAGTTCTGGTCTACCTTTTTTATTTTTGGAAATTTTTTCCATAATTCTATCCTTTAATTATTATGTCTTCGAATTTGTCAGTTGATAATGGTGGTATTAATTCTTTAAATTCCGGATTTATGATAATTTCTTCCATATATATCCTTGATTTTTTACACTAAATTTTCTATAAATACTTCACATTCAAATTACTTTCAAATGTTATCACAAAATTACCTGTTACCTTAATACAAACTCGTCCATTTTTTCAACAAACATCAAAATGATGATTTCATGCCACTTTGCGCTTCTCCAGAAAAGAGTTTTCTCGATAGTATGGATAAGCATTATTAGTGAAAAGAATGTTTGTGATTAAGTTTCTTTTTTTAGAAATCATTTGGTACATTTGACATGATTGTCTAATCAATACCGTCAAAATGAAAAGTGTAGAATTTGGGAGCTATTTGAAACAGATTCGGGAGAAAAAGAATATACCGCAGCGAAAGGTTGCTCACCGTCTCGATATTGACACCAGTACATTGAGCAAGATTGAACTTGGAGAGAGACAATTATCAATATCAATGATTCAAGGACTGGCAGATGAACTGGGTTTGGATTTTCGAGAACTACAAATCAAATACATTTCGGAGAAGATTTTGCATGATTTTAATAATCAACCATTCTTAAAAGATGCTCTTAGGGAAACCATTAACCAAATCAAATAATTAAAGTTTAATAGTACTGCCGTTGAACAAACATCATTCAATATGATAGAAATTGATAGGCATAGAAGTTATAAGTTATACTGGATTGATTTTTCCGAATCACAAAAAGATTTAGTCCTGAACAGACTGGATAGTTTGGGTCTGAAAATTCTGGAC
>JAGODU010000152.1 GCA_017998095.1 Prolixibacteraceae bacterium
CTTTAGGAGAGATGAAGAAACCGGTACACTTACCAACCCATTTCTCAGTATAAAACTCAGAATCCGGATTCATTGGATACTTAAATAAAATATCTGAAAATTTAGAGTTCCCCTTGCTCCTTGCTACAAGTCCTATTTGGCTACCTTGAAATTCTGGTAAAGGAATTATAGTTTCAATTTTTTGATTTATTTCAAAAATAAGACTCTTCCCATTACTTGATATCTTTATTTCATTTGAATCTTCATTCTTCTTCTGAAAAGGTTTACGTCCATCAGTAATCGGATAATATTGGCCTTCCTTATAATAAAGGATTGAAAAATACTCAGATTGAGATATTTCAATTAAATAATAATTATCCTGATCCTTCCAACCTACCACTACTCCCTGCTTTACTGAATTTTTAATTTTAGGTATATGAACAACAAAAACAAAAGGATTATGTATATCAATTTCTACAGGAGGATTGTATATAGCAGTTGAAATTTCTTTCTTATTATGAATCACCATTTCTCCGGAAATAAAAGAAGCACTATCATATTCCCAACACCTTGAATCAGCATCAAAATGATCAATCCAGGTATTTGTACAATCTCCGTTTGGATCACATGTTGTGCTGAAAATCAATTGCCCCATACTCTTTAAACTATACGAACTCAGATTTCCGGCTTCGTTTAATAAATAAACAGATCCGTTATAGCAACCTTCTCCCTGGGTAATCTCCCCTCTTATTATTCCCTTTAAAACATTATCAACAAAATACTGAAAGAAATAATTAGAGTCAGTAACTACTTCACCATCCTGATAATAGCTCATTCTGGCCAGCCTGCCTGAAGTGTCATAAATCGATCTCCAGCCATTTCTTATCTGAGAATAACCCGATAAAAACCCGGACAACACTATCATTATAAGTATCACTTTCCTCATGAATTCAACCTTCAGTTTTTTATTCAAGTTACTAAGTTTTTTCTAATCAACGGATTAAAATTCAAGTATTTTATTTATAATCTTTCATTATTTCTTTTAAAATCTCTCCTGCTATGTCAGATGCTATAACAATCTTTGCCGGATCTATTGAAACATTATTCAAATATTGCATTTTAATATAGTCCCCATTATAAAACTCCGGAACTATACCACATAACAAGAATCCTGATTCATTTAGTTTTTTTGATAAAATAGCTGAATCTGGATTTGAAACCGGCATTTCAAGATAAATTGTATCTATTTTTTTTAGACAGAATTCCTTCAACTGATGCATAATCAATCCAAAAGCATCCTTCCCTATTGCTTTTAAAGATATCAATGCCACATTAAAATCTGTTTTTACTTTACTACTCATCAATGTGCTCTCATCAGATTCAGGCATTTTAAACTTAGAATCCACTATGATTATTTCCCTGTCAAGTCCTGTCTTTTCATATATTTTCTGTAGTATTGGGTAAAACTTTTTATTAAGATATACAGTTCTGTGAGGCTCTTTATTTGTCCTAAGAAAAAACAATACAACTGATTGCTTTTGCTCAGTTACTTCGTTTCCAATCTTTTTAAATGTCAGTTTTTCACTTGCATAAGCCAGCATTATTCCTGTTTCATGCGCGCCAAGAGAAATATTTCCCTGCTGAGTAAAAGGATGTATCGTAACTGCCTCACTGTAAATACCATACATGCCGTTATTGATTCCATAATCACGCAAGAAATATTTCATCTCTTTAAATAACTTATGCCCTCTGTATCGTGGATCAACCATTGCTGCCCCGGAATCGGCAACTACATCACCGGCAACCTCGAAAAACAAAGACAAACTCCCTACTATCTCATCTTCATTATTCACTGCAACTGCAGAAACCATTAACTTATTCTCGATCAACTCTCTTATCTTTTCAGGATAATAGAAAATTGAGATATAAGTGTAACCATAAACCCTATATGCAAGCCGAGATAACATTTCTGCATCATCAGTAGTTATTAATCTTATAAATGGTTTATCATCAGCAATATCGCTACTTTCTCCTTCAATCCTTATCTTTTCATCCTGGCTCAGAATATTTGAAATACTCTCTTCAGGAAGATATTTTATCATTTCCAGTCGCTTGCCTTCATTTCCCAAATTGATGAAATTAAATTCATCAGCAAGATTTTTAATCAACAAAATACCAAGCGAACTATTCTCCTGAGATTCAATTCGTTTTAAGTCTACAGGAATACCTTTATCCTCAACGGAAATAACAAACTCACCCGGCCGGTATAATAGCCTGACATCGATTAATCCGGGTTCATCATGTTCAAATGAATTTTCAATTGTGCTTAATATTGCCTCTTCTGTAATCAATTCAATTTTCTGAAGTTCACTATCTTTAAATCCAAAAAGTTTTGCATTGAAAACAACAAAGTTTTGAGCCAAAGGAATAAAATCCTTATCTGATAATATCGTAAGCTTTGAAATTAATCCTCCCTGTAATATTTTTTTGTTAATCATATATTGAAGATGAATGTATTACTAATTTAACATTATCAACTCTAATTTATGAATAATTAATTATAGTTCAAATAATTGTTATGATAAAAGAAATTATTTCATATACAATTGAGTGAATATGACAGTAGTTGCCATATTAGTACCAGAGTACCACCAAAGAGCCTGTTTCTCCCATTAAAAGGAAGAAACAGGCTCTTTGGTGGTACTCTGGTGGTTGTTTTGTGGCAATTTGCTACTGATAAGGCTCCTCCAATAAAGGCTGTATTATTAAATCTTCAAAAATAACATCCAATATTTATGATCTTTCTTCGTAATGGCTTAAACTTTTATTTTTACTATTTGTTTATCAAAACATAGGTAAATTAATACGTATTCACTTCTTTTAACCTTCGCCTGTTTATGTTTGATTTAGATTTAATCCGGAAAGTATACAAAAACTTTAAAGAAAGAGTAGATAATTCACGTAGGGTAAATGGCAATCCACTTACTCTCACTGAAAAAATTCTTTATTCACACCTTTCTGACCCAGCTAATAATCAACTCTTTAAAAGGGGCATTGATTATGTGGATTTTGCTCCCGACAGGGTTGCCATGCAGGATGCAACTGCTCAAATGGCCCTGCTACAGTTTATGCAGGCAGGTAAAAGCAAGGTTGCCGTACCTTCTACTGTCCATGCCGACCATCTTATACAGGCAAGAATCGGCGCAGGAAAAGATTTACAGGAAGCATTAAACAAAAACAATGAAGTTTATAGTTTCCTGGAATCAGTTTCAAATAAATATGGTATTGGATTCTGGAAGCCCGGTGCAGGAATTATTCATCAGGTGGTTCTTGAAAATTATGCTTTCCCCGGCGGAATGATGATTGGAACAGATTCACATACAGTTAATGCCGGAGGACTGGGAATGATAGCTGTTGGTGTCGGAGGCGCTGATGCTGTTGACGTTATGTCGGGGATGGCATGGGAACTTAAAATGCCAAAGCTCATTGGAGTTAAATTAATTGGAAAATTAAATGGCTGGGCTTCCCCCAAAGATATTATTCTTAAACTGGCAGGAATACTTACTGTTAAAGGTGGAACCGGCTATATTCTTGAATATTTCGGTGAAGGAGCTGAATCGCTTTCCTGTACAGGAAAAGCAACTATTTGTAATATGGGAGCTGAAATCGGAGCAACTACTTCAATTTTCGGATATGATGATTCAATGAAAAGATACCTTTCTGCTACAGGAAGAAAGGAAGTAGCTCAAGAAGCAGATAAAATCAGTGGTTATCTCACCGGAGATGTTGAAGTTTATAACAATCCTGAAGAATACTTCGATAAAGTTATTACAATCAATCTTTCTGAACTGGAACCATTTGTAAATGGACCTTTCACTCCCGACCTTGCTACTCCTATCAGTAAACTGAAAGACGTAGCTATAAAAAACGGCTGGCCTCTTAAAATTGAAGTTGGCTTAATTGGTTCTTGTACCAACTCTTCGTATGAAGATATATCAAGGGCTGCCTCTGTTGCAAAACAAGCTGCTGAAAAAAATATTAAAACAAAAGCAATGTTCACCATTACGCCAGGTTCTGAACAAGTAAGGTATACAGTTGAACGTGATGGCTTTGTTGATACATTCAAAACAATAGGAGGAAATGTTTTTGCCAATGCCTGTGGCCCTTGTATTGGTCAATGGCACAGGGAAGATGCTGATAAAGGGGAGAAAAACACTATCATTCATTCATTTAACAGAAACTTTTCAAAGAGGGCTGACGGAAATCCAAATACGTTTGCATTTGTTGCATCTCCTGAAATTGTTACTGCATTAACAATTGCCGGCGACCTTTCATTTAATCCATTAACTGATTCTCTTATCAATGAAAATGGAGTAAGTGTGAAGCTCGATCCTCCTTCTGGTTATGAATTGCCGGTAAAAGGATTTGAAGTTGAAGATCCGGGTTATATTGCCCCGGCTGAAGACGGCTCTACTGTGATAGTGAATGTTAAGCCTGATTCTGACAGACTGCAACTTCTTGAACCATTTCCTGCATGGGATGGAAAAAATATTACCGGAGCCCGTTTATTAATAAAAGCAAAAGGAAAATGCACTACTGACCATATTTCAATGGCAGGCCCATGGCTTAAATTCAGAGGGCACCTTGACAATATTTCCAATAACTGTCTGATAGGAGCCGTAAATGCTTTCAACGAGCAAACAAACAAAGTTAAAAATCAAGTTACAGGAGAATATGGTGAAGTACCTGCAACACAACGTTTTTACAAAGCCAACAATATACCTTCGATTGTAGTGGGTGATCACAATTACGGTGAAGGGTCTTCAAGAGAACATGCTGCTATGGAACCACGTCACCTTGGTGTCAAAGCTGTTCTTGTAAAATCGTTTGCCCGCATACACGAAACAAATCTCAAAAAACAGGGAATGCTTGCATTGACATTTTCGAATGAAGATGACTATGATAAGATAATGGAAGATGATGTCTTTAACTTCATAGATCTTGAAAATTTTAAACCGGGCAAACCCATTAATATTGAAATGATTCACAGCAATGGCAGTAAAGAAATAATTCAGGCTAACCATTCATATAATGATCAGCAGATTGAATGGTACAAAGCCGGTTCAGCCCTTAATCTGATAAAAATACAAAACAAGCAAAACCAATAGTATATGGCAGAAAAGATATCATTTAAAGATGGAAAGCTTATTGTCCCCGATAATGTTATAATTCCTTTTATAGAAGGTGACGGCATCGGAAAAGACATTACCTGTCCAACTCAAAAAATAGTAAATAAGGCCATAAACAAGGCATATGAAGGGAAAAGATCAATCGAATGGATAGAAGTGCTTGCAGGAGAAAAAGCTTTTAGAAACACCGGAGAATGGCTTCCTCAATCAACTCTTGATGCATTTTCTGAATACATTGTTGGAATAAAAGGCCCGTTGACAACTCCCGTTGGTGGTGGCATCCGTTCTTTGAATGTTGCCATGCGCCAGACACTCGACCTTTACGTTTGCATGAGACCTGTCCGCTGGTTTAAAGGTGTCCCATCTCCTGTTGTTCATCCTGAACATGTTGATATGCATATTTTCAGAGAAAACACTGAAGATATTTATGCAGGAATTGAATTCATGACAGGCACACCTGAAGCAGCAAAGTTTCTTGATCTTATGAAAGAAAATTTTGGGATTGAAAAAATAAGGTTTCCCGAAAGCTCTTCTTTTGGAGTAAAGCCTGTTTCAAAAGAAGGTTCAGAAAGACTGATACGCGCAGCAATTGATTTTGCTCTTGAAAGAGGGCTTCCTTCAGTTACAATAGTACACAAGGGAAATATAATGAAATTTACTGAAGGTGCTTTTAAAAACTGGGGGTATGATTTAGCTGAAAGAGAGTATGGAAACAAAGTTTTCACATGGAAACAGTTTGAAGCTATTTCAAAGGAAAAAGGGAAATCCTTTGCTGTTGAAGCATTGAAAAATGCTCAAAATGAAAAGAAACTTATAATAAAGGATGTTATCACTGATGCTTTTTTGCAGGAGAGCCTTCTTTATCCAAAAGATCACTCTGTAATTGCCACGATGAATTTGAATGGGGATTATATTTCAGATCAGTTGGCAGCAATGGTTGGAGGAATTGGGATTGCTCCAGGTGCCAACATCAATTATAATTACGGATATGCTGTATTTGAAGCAACCCATGGCACTGCACCCAATATTGCAGGAACAGGCAAGGCAAATCCTTGCTCCCTTCTTTTATCTGCTGTCATGATGCTTGAATACATGGGATGGAATGAAGCTGCTGAACTGATTATAAAAGCGCTTGAAAAAGCTTTTACTGAAAAGAAAGTTACAAGTGACCTTTATGAACTAATGGAAAATGCCACCCTTCTTTCTACGTCTGAATTTGCAGATTACATTTCAGATTTAACTGATAATATTTAAAACAGAAATAATAAAAAAAATATGGAATACATCAAGAACAGGTTTTACGAAAAGGCAAGCAGATGTGTTGCTGAATACAATAAACTCAGAAACGAACACAGTGACAAGGTAATTGCAAACGTAACCATAGGTCAGGTTCTGTCAGGAATGAAAGGCATACCCGGTTTGCTTACCGAAACTTCAAAATTAGATCCCAACCAAGGAATAAGGTTCAGAGGCTATTCCATTCCTGAACTTAGAAATAAATTACCAAAACTTACTCCGGAAGGAGAACCACTGCCAGAGGGCTTGTTCTATCTGATGTTGCTTGGTGAAATTCCTGAATATGAAGATATGATGAACATTTCAAAGGCCTGGGCAGCCCGCTCTCAGGTTCCTCAGCATGTCTTTGATGTCATTGATTCAATGCCAAAAACAGCTCTTCCAATGACAATATTTTCAGCTGCCATAGTTGCTGAAGCTACTGAATCGGTTTTTCAAAAAGCATATCATTCGGGAGTGAATAAAAAATACTACTGGGATTTCATGTACGATGATGTGATGAACCTCATTGCCCGTCTGCCCAGAATAGCTGCCTATATCTACAGAAGGCTGTATTACAAGGACAAGCACATAGAGCCTGAGCCACGACTCGACTGGGCAGGCAACCTTGCCCACATGATGGGACACGATTCTGATGAAGTAAAACGTTTGCTTCGTCTTTATATGGTAATCCATGCCGATCATGAAGGCGGGAATGTTTCAGCACATGCCACTCATCTTGTTGGTTCTACTTTAAGTAACCCTCACTATGCTTTTGCTGCAGGGATGCTGGGACTTGCCGGCCCTCTCCACGGATATGCAAATCAGGATGTAATGCATTGGATTTTTGAAATGATTGAGAATCTGGGTACAGATACCCCTTCAAAAGAACAACTTGAAGGCTATGTTAAAAAAACACTTCAGGAAGGCAGGGTAATTCCGGGTTATGGACATGCAGTGCTAAGACAAACAGATCCGCGCTTTATTGTTCAAATGGAATTTGCAAACAAATATGTAAAAGATGATCCTATCATCAACATTGTCAATAATCTATATGAAGTTGTTCCTCCGATATTAGGAAACATAGGCAAGATTAGCAATCCATGGCCTAATGTAGATGCTTATTCAGGAGCGTTACTATATCATTACGGAATTAAGGAATATTCGTTTTATACAGTATTGTTCGGAGTATCAAGGGCATTGGGTGTTCTCTCTTCTTTAATTCTCGACCGTCTTTACGGATTTCCGATTGAAAGGCCTTCATCATTTCCTTTGAACTGGTACATTGAAAAGGCAACAGGCGGGAAGTGTATTAATGCTGATGAGGAATAAATAATTCAATTTCAGGGTGGGGATTTAACACATAAATTTGTAATAATATTGATTACAGAAGCGTTTATGGTTATTATATAAAAACCATTTGTAAAAATTTTAATAATATTATTTCCATGAAAAGATTAAGCGTTTTTTTCCTTACCCTGATGTTACTTGCATCATTATTTCAATCTTGCGAAAAAGATACAATACCTCCGGTACCTGTATTGCCCCCTGAAAGTTCTTTTTCAATTGACTATGAGGATTATAACAACAACAAGAGTACTGTCTTACTGATTGAAAACTGGCTTTACAGTTCAATGAATGTAGGATTCTTCAGTGTTATTGCTTCTACTTCTATGACTATACCTTCAATTGCTTTCAGAGAATCATTCAATCACGAACCCACTTACATAGGAGATCAGACGTGGCAATGGAACTATGAATTTCCTGCTATCGGTTCAACATACTATGCAACGTTAAATGGGATTACACTCAGGAAGCAAAAAGTAAAATGGGAAATGTATATTGACAAAGTCGGAGATAATGGATTTAATGATTTCCTTTGGTTCGAAGGCACAGTAGTTGATTCAACAAAAGCGGACTGGTTTGTTTACGAAAATCCGGCAGCCAGTCAATTAATTCTTCAACTAAGCTGGAACTCTTCACCTGATCATAAAACATCTGAGCTTAAGCATACTATCGTTACTCAAGATGATGATGACATTAACAGTTATATTATAAGTGGACAAAATCCAGATAATGAACTTGATCGCTACTTTGAAATATACAGAAGTAATGGTGAAAAACATATCAACATTGAATGGAGTTCAATTAATAAGAACGGACGTGTAAAAAGTCCTGACTATTACAAAGATGAAAACTGGCACTGCTGGAATGAAAAACTTATCGATGACTGGTGCGATTAAAAAACCATGTGCCATTTGACTCCTGCAACTGTTACCTGTACAAAGAATAAGAACTTTCATATATTGAATTTTCTCATGAAGCTTTTCAAGATGTTTTATACTAACATCGGATCGTAGCCAATCCTTTCATTTCTGTCGAGACTGTTAATCCTTTGCATATCTTCATCAGAAAGCTGAAAGTCAAAAATCTCTGAATTGGATTTTATCCTTTCATATTTTGTTGATTTAGGAATAGTAAGGATTCCTTTTTGAAGATCCCAGCGTAGAATTATCTGGGCTTCGTTTTTATTATACTTCTTTCCGATTTCTTTCAACACCGATTCTTCAAAAGCTTTGCCGAAGATCAGTGGTCCCCAGGCCTGGTAATGAATTCCTTTTGAATGGCAATAATCAACTAAAGTTTGCTGGATCAAATAAGGATGATACTCCATTTGATTAATTGCAGGAATAACTTCAGCTTCTGCAAGTAACTTATCAAGATGAACTTTTAAAAAGTTACTTATACCAATGGCTTTAACTCTTCCTTCATTGTATATTTGTTCAAGGGCTTTCCAGGAATCAAGATATTTACCGGTTACAGGCCAGTGTATCAGATACAAATCAAGATAATCTGTCCCCAGAAGCTTGCAACTTTTATCATACGCTTTTAAAGTTGATTCATACCCAAGAAAATCGTTCCAGACCTTTGATGTAATGAATAAATCTTCCCTTCTTATTCCTGATTCTTTAATTGCACTACCTATTTCTTTTTCATTCTGATAAAGAGTAGCAGTATCAATAAGCTTATA
>JAGODU010000153.1 GCA_017998095.1 Prolixibacteraceae bacterium
ACTCTTACCTTACCTGGTATCGCTGGTATTATTTTAACAATTGGTATGGCTGTGGATGCAAACGTATTGATTTTTGAAAGAATAAGAGAAGAATTACGTGCCGGCAAGACAGTTCGTAATGCAGTTGACAATGGCTTTAACAGAGCTACCGTTACAATTCTTGACTCCAATATCACAACACTGATTACCGCTGCTATTCTTTATCAGTTTGGTACAGGTGCTATCCGTGGTTTTGCTGTTACCCTTTCTATTGGTATTATTTCATCTATGTTTACTGCAATTATTGTAAGTAATGCAATTTATGATAATTTCATTACCAATAAAAACCGCAACAAACTGAGTATTTAGGAGGAAAAATGCAATTACTGAAAGAAACTCATATTGACTTTATGGGAATGCGTAAGGCATTCTACTTCATATCTGTTGCATTGATTCTGATTGGCATTATATCAATTGCAGTTCATAAAGGTATTAAATACAATAACGACTTCACCGGAGGTTTAATGCTTCAGGTGGAATTAAAAGACGTAAAAGTAGATCAGGTACGTGATGCTCTTGCCGGTGTTGGCTTCAAAGATGCTGAAATTCAACAGCTTGAAGACAATGAAAACAATGGATATATCATTAAAACAAAAAGTACTGAAAACGCTGGTCAGAAAATTAAACAGGCCTTAAAAACCAGTTTCCCTGAAGCTTCAAAGGGTGCCTTTGTGATTCAGGAAGAAGAAGTTGGACCAAAAGCAGGCTTTGAACTGAGAAATCAGGCAATCAGAGCAGTCTTGATTGCGATTTTCTTCATTTTAATTTATATCTGGATTCGTTTCAGATTTTCATGGGGTATTTCTGCAGCGGTTTCTCTGTTCCATGATACGATTATTACCATTGGTATCCTTTCTATTTTGAATGTAGAAATTGGTATGACTGTCTTAGCAGCATTATTAACTGTTGTTGGTTATTCTATCAACGATACCATCGTAATATTTGACCGTATTCGTGAAGACCTTAAAAACTTCCGTAAAGACGATGAATTCCACGTGTTTAACCGTAGTATCAACTCAACCCTTAGTCGTACGATTATCACCAGTTTGACTACCTTATTAGCTGATGGTGCATTGCTGATCTGGGGCGGTCCAGTAATTCGTGACTTTGCTTTAACCCTCTTTGTTGGTATTCTGATTGGTACTTATTCTTCCATCTTCGTTGCAGCATCATTAGTGCTTGATACCGTTATCGCATACAAAAAAACAACTAAAAAGAAATAAGATTCTAAAGAACCTTTATACGATTAAGGAGAGCTGAAAAGCTCTCCTTATCATTTGTAGGTATTAATTTCTGTTTAATAAGGTGTATTTTTAAATAAAGTTAAGACTTTTAATGTTGATTTTACTAAATTACCGAAATGTTAAACTTAAGGCTACATACTTAAAAAAAGAAATTATACTGAATTTTCTAAACTTATTGATATAGTCATACGATATTACATTAGGAAAGGGAGTTCCGATGGCAGAGATAACAGGGATTGTTAATGGGAAGCAACTCACTATTGAAAGGAATAGTGGGAAGATAGACCCCTATGCTGTTTTTAAAATGCATTTTTTGGCAATAGGTGGCGAAGATAAAGCCAAAAGTAATAAATCTGTATATTTAAAAGGTTCTGTATCCGTTAATTCTGTTGAGTATGATTATGAAGAATGGAGAGATAAACCATCGAAATCCAGAAAAATATACAGTCAGTACTCCAGTAAAATTTATCAGACTGGAGATGACGGAGAAACGCTTTGGGTGGTTGACAAAGGGAAATTGAACACTTTAGACGATAAAGATACACCAGAACGTAAAATTAAAACAATGATGGAAAATTACGATTATACAGCAGCAAATAATGGCATTATTAAAGTCAGTTCTTCCAGAAAAGTTTCAATTGACAGTAAGAAATACTATGAAATAACTTTAAAAAATACAAAAACAAATGAGATAAGGCATCAATATTTCGATACTTCAACTTATCTTTTAAAAAGAGAAGTAAAGGATATTGACGGCTCAAAGACACAAATAGATTATGATGATTATCGAAAAGTAAACGGTTTAATGTTTGCTTTTAAAAAAACAGTTTATTACTCCGATAATGATTCAAAGGAAGTATTTAATTTTAATACAATCACCAGAGGAATGTATATTTCTCAGACTAAATTCCAGGTTCCTGAGACAAAAACAACAACAGACAAAAGTGCATCAGCTTCAACTGCTTCTGGTACAGGTTCAATCATAGATACATATGCCTGATAATTATTTAAAAAATAAATTAATATCAGTAAAATAATAGATAAGGAAGCAATAAGGATAGGATAAGGAAAGGAAAGAAAAAAGTAAGTAAAAATTATCAAAAATTAGATGATTTTTCATTAACTAAATGCCTCAGATAAAGATAGAATAATTAGGAAATAAAATCAGAGCAAATGAGAATTTGATTAACTTATTATAAGAGAATAGATTAAAGCTCAAAATCGAAAAAGCAAAAATAAGAGTTGACAAAAAATAAAGGGTATTAGAAAATTTGACTAATAATGAAAATCTATTATAAAGGAGAGCCAATATGCCTAAGATGACGGTTGATCCTAACTACTGTAAAGGCTGTGGGTTATGTATTCATGCATGCCCCAAAAAAATCATCAGATTTTCCGAGAAGATTAACGTAAAGGGTTATCATTACGCGGAATGTTTTGACCAGGAAGCTTGTATCGCATGTAAAATGTGTTACACAATTTGTCCCGATGTAGCGATAACAATCGAGAAGTAAGGAGGAAAGATGGGTAACAAGGTTTTAATGAAAGGTAATGAAGCTGTCGCAGAAGCAGCGATTCGTTCAGGTTGCAGATTGTATTTTGCATACCCAATCACCCCTCAGAGTGAATTGATCGAATATATGGCAAAGATGATGCCAAAAGTAAAAGGAACTTTCTTACAAGCAGAGAGTGAAGTATCTGCAATTAATATGGTTTACGGTGCTGCCGGAATGGGAAAAAGAGTAATGACTTCTTCTTCTTCACCTGGTATTTCTCTAAAAATGGAAGGTATTTCCTATATTGCCGGTGCAGAGTTACCTGCAGTGATCGTTAACGTTCAGCGTGGTGGTCCTGGTCTTGGTGATATTCAACCTGCACAGGGTGATTATTTCCAGGCAACCAAAGGTGGCGGACATGGCGATTATCATTGTATTACGCTTGCGCCAAGTTCTGTTCAGGAATTTGCCGATATGGCATCTGATGCCTTTGATTTAGCAGATAAATACAGAATCCCTGTAATGATTTTATCAGACGGTTTATTAGGTCAGATGATGGAACCTGTTGAATTCAAAGAATATAAAACAGAAGCTGAAATGGAAGAAATGGGAAGACAACATTATGAATGGTGTATTCATAACAATGAAGCAGGTGCAGGACATCATCATAATGAAATCAATTCTCTGGAAATTGACCCAAAAGTACTTGAAACACATGTATTGAATTTAGAAAAGAAATACAATCATATCTGTGAAAATGAAGTGAAACTTGAAGAATATCATTTAAATGACGATAATGAAATTGTCTGTGTTGCTTTTGGTACAGCAGCCCGTATCGTTAAATCTGCGATTGATGATTTAAATGCAGAAGGTCGCAATATCGGTATGATTCGACCAATCACTGTATGGCCTTATCCTTACAAAGAAATAGAAAAAGCGGTTCATGGAAAAGTGAAACGTGTCATGGTTTTTGAATTGAATCTAGGTCAGATGGTTGAAGACGTAAAACTTGCCGTTAATGGTAAAGTGCCGGTAGATTTTATGGGTAAAGTGGGCGGTATTGTATTTACCCCTGAAGAAATTAAAGAAAAAATAAAAGCAAATTTATAGGAGAATTTCATGACAGTTATAGCAAAAAGACCTGATTCACTCCGTGAACTCGGATTCACATATTGTCCTGGCTGTCTGCATGGCGTTGCACATCGTCTTATCGCAGAAGCTGTAGATGAACTTGGTTTAAAAGATGTTATGACAGGTGTAGCTCCTGTGGGTTGCTCTGTCTTTGCATATAAATTTTTCGATTTTGACATGGCGCAGGCTGCTCATGGTCGTGCTCCAGCCGTAGCGACCGGTATGAAGAGAGCTCGTCCTGATATGAAAGTATTTACTTATCAGGGTGATGGTGACTTAGCTGCTATTGGTACAGCAGAAATAGTTCATGCTGCTAATCGTGGTGAACATATGTCTGTTTTCTTTGTAAACAATGCGATTTATGGTATGACTGGCGGACAGATGGCTCCAACCACTCTCCCTGGTATGAAAACAACTACATCGCCTTACGGAAGAGATACTGATGATATTGGCTTCCCTATCAGAGTATCAGAATTACTGAATACACTTGATGCCCCATATTTCATTGAAAGAGTATCTCTTTTAACACCTCAGGATATTATGAAAGCTAAGAAAACCGTTTTAAAAGCGCTGACTTACAATAAAGAAGAACGTGGTTTTACTTTTATAGAATTTGTATCAACATGTCCTACTAACTGGGGTCTTGATCCTGTGAAATCTCTTACATGGGCAAAAGATAATATGTTACCTTATTTCAAAGTAGGAAATTTCAGAGATAAAGGTGTAGAAGGAGGTCAGAAATGAAATCAGAAATGGTATTCTCCGGTTTCGGCGGACAAGGTGCTTTAACCATTGGAAAATTCATCGCTCAGTCAGCTATGACTGAAGGTAAAAACGTGTCATGGTTACCTTCTTATGGTCCTGAAATGCGTGGTGGTACAGCGAATGTAGCTACCGTTATATCCGATTCACCTATCGCTTCTCCACTCGTATCTTTTCCTGATATCCTGGTTGCATTAAATCAGCCTTCCCTCGATAAATTTGCTCCAGACGTAAAAAAAGGCGGTATTGTAATTGTTAATTCTGATATGTGCCCTGAAATAAATAAGATTGATGGATTAACCTATTATGTTGTCCCAATGAATCAAATTTCAAGTGAAATTGGTGATGTGAAAGTCTTAAATATGATTCCAATCGGTATCATTATTGGGAAAACACAGACCATAAAATTTGAAACAATCGAAGCATATTTAACGAAAGCCATGAAAGAAAAAAATCCTGCATTACTTGAAAAAAATCTCAAAGCAATCCAGGAAGGTATTAAAATCGCAACAGAAGCGTAATAAACGCTTTTATAAAGGGGTCAGTTTTATTGCTGACCCCATTTACATTAAAGAAGAAAACAGGTACAGATGAGATTTTATGATTTTCCAGAAGTATATGATTTATTTTACTCAGAAGCATTTGAATCTGAATGTCTGACTTTTTATAAATCCCTTTTTTCAAAAAAGAAATTTCAGGAGATATTTGATTGCGCTGTTGGAACAGGCAAAATGCTTTTACCTATGGCAAGACTGGGTTATTCTTGTACAGGTTCTGATATCAACCCCAATATGATTCGAAAAGCGAAAACAAACTTTGCAAAAGAAAACTTGATAGCTCAGTTTGTTCTCAGCGATTATAAAGAACTGAACAAAAATATAAAAAGAGATTTTGACTGCGTTATGTGTACAGGAAATTCACTGGCACACAGTAAAAATGATGAACTGAAAAATGTAATTTTTCAAATGGACAAAATGCTCAGACCTGGAGGAACACTCTATATTGATAGTCGTAACTGGGATAACATACTGAAAAGAAAACAACGTTTCTATCTTTTTAATCCTGTGATACGAGATAAAGGCAGAGTGAATTACGTGCAGGTATGGGATTACAATAAAAATGGGTCAATTACCTTTAATTACCTTGTATTTGAGGAAGTAGATAATAAAATTGTTAGTAAACGACAGTTCTATGAAATCTATTATCCTTTTAACTATGAACTATTGAAGCAAATACTCGAAGGAATGAGTTATCAAAACATAAAGGTATGCAAGTTAGGTGATAGTGGACAAACAGATCTTGAAAAGATTGACTGGTACGCTGTGACAGCAGAAAAGCCTATCGAAGGATTTGTGAATGAGAACAAAGAACGAAAAACTAAACTCTTCTGATGAGAGTTAATTTGCTCTCAATACAGACCTCTTGCAAGATTCACAAAAAATCTTCATTAACAGATATTCGCACAATACCTAATTTGTCTGAGACAGGTAGTCTGCAAAACCAACTGTTACTCATAATACCACTTGCTTTTCTAGTGGTTTTCTTTTATTATCCAATATTGTTTATCCTTAAAAATGCATTCTTTTCAAATGGTGATTTTAGTTTTGATATAATAAAAAATGTTTTAACTCACTCCTGGCAACAATCTGTAATTATTTTTACTTTTAAACAGGCTATTTTAAGTTTATTATTGACGATATGCATTGGTTTGCCTGTAACTATGATATTTACCTATTATGATTTTCCTGGTAAGAAGGTGCTTAAAGCCATCTGTATGATACCATTTGTTTTACCTGGGATCACTGTAGCACTTGGTTTTATACTCTTTTACGGCCAGCAGGGTTTTATTAATAAATTCTTAAGCTTGTTTGATTTAAAAATCTCTGTATTGTATTCACTGAAAGCGATTTTAATGGCTCATGCTTTTTATAATGTACCATTGTTTATTAAAATGCTTGGGGATACACTTGAAAACTTTAATAAGCATTTGATTATCGCAGCACGAACTTTAGGCGCAAGTAAATTTCAAACTTTTATAAGGGTAACCATTCCCTGTATGATACCTTCCTTTCTAAATGTTTCATTATTGATATTTCTCTATTGCTTTATGTCTTTTGGTATCGTGTTAGTGTTAGGCGATGTTAAATATACGACTATTGAAGTGAATATATATATTTTAGTAAAACACCTTCTGGAAACAGAAAAAGGAATTGCATTGAGTTTTATCCAAATTATCATGTCTATTATCATGTTAAATCTATCACACTATTTATCTAGAAAACAAGCAGACGTTTCAGGAATGATAAGAGGATCAGAACACTATGTTATACCATTATTTAAAAAGATGAATATAATAAAAATACTTTCAATTACGACTTTAATTCTATTTATGATATTTACCATAGCACCTTTATTATCAATTTTCGTATTTGCATTTAAAAATTACAGTTCCTATTTATCAGAACTTTTTCAATACGATCCGATAATTGGATCAAACATGTTTCAACCAGTTCTGAACAGTCTAATACTGGGACTTCTTGTATCATTTTTTTCAGTAGGAATTAGCTTAATGTTTAGGATTTCCTTATCAGGATTCAAGTATAGAAGACTTATCGAAAATTTAATCCTTTTACCATTAGGAATTTCTGGAATCACCTTTAGTTTAGGTTATTTATTTCTGTTTAGTCAGGCAAATATAAAACCCTTTATACTTTTAATAATAGCTCAGACGATTATTTGTCTGCCATTTAGTTATAGTTCAGTTTCTAATGCGATTGATGGTATTCATGCAAATATTGTATATTCTGCACAAAGTCTGGGAGCTGGATTTTTAAAAGTCCATTCCAAAGTCATTATACCTTTGATTATAAATCCAATCATCACAGCGTTAATGTTTTCATTTGCTATTTCTCTAGGAGAGATCAGTTCAGCCTCTATGCTGGCAGACGGATTTGTAACTATACCAGTGGGTATTTACCGATATATTTCAGCAAGGCAATTTGCTTCAGCAACTAATATGTCATTAATCTTGATATTAACAGCACTCATTGTTTTTACTGTCAGTGAGCGTTTAAAATACCGAAAAAGTTAAAAAAGGAGTTTTTCATGAAATCCAGATTTGTAATCAGTATAATCATCATTTTTTTTCTCCTCAGTTTATATGCTGAGAAGATTGTTATCCTTCATACCAATGATCATCATGGCAGACCATTATCCTTTCAGGTCGGGCAGTTTACAGGAGGAGGACTTCCTGTCAGAGCAACGGTTATTGACAGTATTCGTAACATAAATGAAAATGTGCTTTTGTTGGATTGTGGTGATATCAATGATGGTTTGATTGAATCCAATTTATTTGATGCAGAGCCGGATATTAAAGGTTACAATTATCTTAAATACGATGCGATGACCCTTGGAAATCATGAATTTTATGAATCACTGGAGAAGCTTAATAAACAGAAGAAAAATGCTGATTTCCCTTTTTTATGTGCCAATATCACCTATAATGACGGTTCTTATGTTGCAAAACCCTATATCATCAAAGAAATCAAGAACAAGAAGATAGGTATTATTGGCTTAACAACCAATACCACACAGTTTTCAGCACCGATATCTGTAACCAGTCATTTAAAATTTCTGGATGAAGTAGAAACAGCTCAAGGTATTGTTAATAATATAAAAGACAGTACAGACATGATTATTGCCTTAGTACATTTAGGCATTTCAGAAGACCCTGAGTATGGTTCTTTGAGACTGGCAAAGCATGTAAAAGGAATAGATATTGTGATTGACGGACATAGCCATACCCAACTAGAAAAACCGGTATGGGTAAAACAGAATGCTTCTCAAGATTCTATACCTGTTGTGCAGGCTCTCTGTTGGGGTACATTTATCGGTAAAGCAGAATTTGAAGTGAATCAGGATAAAGTGGATTTCCTTAGCTGGACTCCAATTGCCTTACAAACAAAAGATAAGGATAGGCTTATATTAACAGAAAAAAAAGAACTTCTCGATTTGCTTCAATCTTACCAAAATGTTGCTTTAAAGCAAATGGGAAAAGTCATTGGTCAGGCAGATAAAGATTACAATACGGATAAGGTCAGATGGCAGGAAAATGAGCTGGCCAGCCTTTGTGTAGATGCCATGCAATGGTATTTCAGAATAGAAAAACCTGATTTTAGTATTACGAATGGGGGAGGAGTTCGTAATTTCTTGAACAAGGGAGATATCAAGAAATCCGATATTCATAATCTTTTACCTTTTGATAATCACGTGGTTTTACTTGAAATTACAGGAGCAGACCTGCTAACTGCCTGTGAGCATTTGGTAAAACATAAAATAGGAACCGGCGGATTTTTGCATTTTTCAAAAGGATTCAAGATTGAGGTTAATCCGGATAGTACACTTAAAATGGTTACTTTCAATAAGAAAGCGATTCGTCCTGATGCGACTTACCGTGTTTTGACAAACTCCTATCTGGCAAATGGGGGAGATGCCTTTGAATCATTTAGAAACGCCAAAGTGATGCCTATAGAAACTGTATTTCAAAGAGATATTGTGATATCCTATATTGAAAATAAACTTAAAGGAAAAATAAAATTAACATCTGAACCACAAATATTCAGAATGGAACAGAAAAAATGATTGACTAAAAAGGGAGAAAAACTTTTTTCGATTATATGAAAAAGATAATAATAAGTGGTGCAAACGGTTTTATAGGTAGCCGGTTA
>JAGODU010000154.1 GCA_017998095.1 Prolixibacteraceae bacterium
TTAACAGAACTGGATCTCAGAGACTTACATGTCCTGAAATTTGTGGAGTTATTCAGGGCGCAAAGCTTATCCAAAATAAGACTGGACAGCCATCCGGTGCTGGAGAGATTATGTGTGGAGGATTGTAACCTGGATTCGCTTGATATATCAGGTTGTTCAGGTCTGAAAGATCTCAGAGGCGCACAGAACTCTTACACATTCATTGATTGGGGATCTGTTGGTCAGCTGTTATGGCATATCTGTATAAGGGACAATCCCCAGATAGAAGTTAATATTCCTGATTTAATACAGTTCCCGGTGCTTAAGGAATTGCTGATCTGGAATACAAACCAGAACGGGGCATTTGTATGTCATAATTCGGGAATAAGAGATATTTCGGCTTATGGGAACCATTATACAAGCGCAGATATAAGCGGTTGTACGGCTCTGAGAGTATTTGCATTGTCGGGAAGCCATTTAAGCTCTATAAATCTAGGCACTGCTGAAAATCTTACTAATGTTAAACTAAAGGATTGCGCACTTTCACAGGATAATGCCGACTATGTCCTGAAGACTCTTGATGATGCAGGCAATCTGACCGGGTACCTTGATATAACAGGAAATGCCACCCCTTCCGTCGCCGCATTAAGTCATTATTACAGTCTGAAAGCCAAGGGCTGGACAATTGAAGAAATTACAGGTATTGAGCCTGTTCCGGGTAGTATAGATAATGTAAAAATGATCGTGACCGTTAATGAAATAAGGCTGGAGTTTTTCAGTGACTTCACCGGCTGGAAAGCAAACTTATATGATCTATATGGTATATTGATCGCCATCAAACCTGTCAATGATAATATCCTTACTTTCGATATATCATCACTTTCATCAGGTCTTTATCTTGTTTCGCTCTCAAACGGTACTCAAAGACTTATAAATAAATTCATCAAGCCCTAACTTATATAACTCTTAACTCTCTTTAAACTTTAGGCACTTTAGGCACTTTAGCTCACTTTAGGCACTTATGATTAAAGTAGGAATAACCGGACAAGCAGGATTTATCGGTACTCACTTATTTAACTTCCTCGGCCTCAAACCAAATGAAATCACCCGCATCCCCTTCGAAGATGCCATCTTTTCTGACCAGGCACGATTGGAGGAATTCGTAAAAAAATGTGATGTAATAGTTCACCTTGCAGCTCTCAACAGGCATAACGATCCTCAGGAAATTTACAATACCAATCTGCGACTGGTAAAGCAACTGATCGGGGCACTTGAAACAACAGGTTCAAAGCCACACATACTATTCTCTTCTTCCATACAGGAGGAACGTACCAATATTTTCGGTAAATCAAAGCGCGAAGGAAGACAATTACTGGCTGAATGGGCGGAAAGGAACGGAGCAATATTCACAGGTATGGTCATCCCCAATGTATTCGGACCATTCGGGAATCCATATTATAATTCAGTAGTTGCAACATTCTCTCATCAGCTTACCCACAATGAGGAACCGAAAGTTGAAGTAGATGCTCAATTGAGGATGATTTACATAGGTGATCTTGTAAAAGACATTTATGATTGTATTAAGCGAAAAGTAAATAATACAGAGTATAAAGTTGCTCATACAAATGAAGTAAAGGTTTCAGAAATACTTGAATTACTTAAAGGTTTTAAATCAGATTATTTTGATAAGGGGATTTTTCCTGATCTGACAGATCCTCTTGAAAGAAACCTATTCAATACCTTCGTTTGTTATATTGACCTTGAGAATTATTTTCCGTTCAGGCTTAAACTGAATACCGATGAGCGTGGTTCTTTTGTTGAAACAGTTAAGATAAACAGTGGCGGACAGGTTTCATTCTCAACAACAAAACCAGGGATTTCAAGAGGTAATCATTTTCATACAAGGAAAGCTGAACGTTTTGCTGTAATTAAGGGGAAGGCTCGAATTCAGTTACGTCGTATTGGAACAGACAAGATCCTGAATTTTGAACTGGACGGAAAAGAACCGGCATACGTGGACATGCCGGTATGGTACACCCATAATATAAAAAACATTGGAACAGATGATCTTTATACGATTTTCTGGATTAATGAGTTCTACAATAATATTGATACGGATACTTATTATGAAATGGTGTAAATTTTCTTAAATTCGGAATCTGCAATAAATTTTAAATTTTTTGGTGGTAATAAATGTGTGGTTGATGATATTATTTGGGTTTATTCTATTTAATTTTTTAAATATTTCATATTCAATATTTGGTTTATTTCTTTTAAACACCCCGTTAAGATTATCAAAGCACCAATCATTTCAAAGCCCTCTTCTATAGCATTTTTAAATTTGTCCAGATAGAGATAGGAATCAAAGATTTCGCTAGATAGCCCACCTAAAATATAGACAGTAAATCCTCCCAATATAAAATTAACAAGCTCTTTATTTTTACTTTTAAATTCTAAAAATGTGGCAAAATAAAACAGAAAAAAAACAGCAAGTGGTCCATATATCCAAATCCATTTTATTTTAAATTCTGCTCCAAACAATTCATGTATACCAGATGATTCATCCAGGGATAAGAGCATAAAAATTGAACTTAACACAATCCAAAAAAAATTAAGGTTAGATACTGTTTTAGCAACATGGCTTAAAATATAGTTAGCAAATGAGGAAATTGAAACAGATAAAAGTAATAATGAAGTAAACCAAGTAGGTATATTTGCTTCCTGCTCTAAATCAAACATTAATCTTAAATTATTACCAAGACTTTCTGGTATGAAATTTAGTATCAGGAGTAAAATAATGATACATAAAAATGACATGTAAATCTTTTTTACCGGTATTATCATATAATCATTCTTATGTGTTATGAAAATTTTAATATAAAATTGAAATTTAAAATTAAGAAAACAAAAATTAAATTGAATATAATTTAGTAATTAAATTTAAAATACTTAATAATTCTAGTTTATTTATGAAAAACATTATATTTATGTTATTAACATGAATGAACTATTGCTCAATTGATTTATTAAAATACTTTGTAAATGAAATTGTTCCATGTGATTTGTTCATTAGCAATTATCCTTTTAGTGAGTTCATGTGTGACTCACAGGAGAATTACATATCTTCAGGATTTGGGTAAGACTGATGGTTTTGTCAAGTCTGGGACTGAAACTGGAATGTCAATTACTCCCTCGGCGTATAAAATAAAGCCCTACGACAATCTGTTTATAAGAGTAATAACACCTGATCCTCAATGGTCTACTATGTTCAATTCTACTCCTGTTGGAGCAGGTGGTTCTGTGACGGAGGAGAGTGCTGCTTTGCTTGGATATCCTGTTGATTTAGAAGGGAATATTGACATTCCTTTTGTTGGAAAAGTCTTCGTAGGAGGGAAGACTCTGGCAGAAATAAAAATTGATCTGGATTCAAGTTTTGAGAAATACGTTACGGATGCTTCAATAGCTGTTAGGTTGGTAAATAATTATGTAAGCATAATAGGTGAAGTAAATGCTCCCGGAAGATATAATATTACCAAGGATCAAATTAATGTTTTTGAAGCATTGGCTTTGGCATCTGATCTTAGTTCATTAAGTAACCGAAGAAAAATTCAATTGATCAGGCCAACTGCTTATGGCCCTGTAATCAAAGAGTTCTCGTTGATTGACAGAAGTATTCTGACTTCAGAGTTTTACTATATTATGCCGAACGATATAATTTATGCAATGCCCGTACATGGAAGATCATTTCAGGTAAATTCTTCTGTTTGGACATTATTTCTGACCACTATCACCTCAGCACTTGGAGTTATTGCATTTTTCAGAACCTTTTAGGTTTTAGAAAAATAATTCCTTCTGTTAATGTGGTCACTTCTTACGTAATTACTACATAAGTCAACTAATATTGGAGTTATCAAAATAAATCTTAAACCTTATAAGAATAAGATGCATAACGATAATAATACTCACCAAGCAATCAGTAAAAAACAGCCCAGGAACTTAATTGATTTTGATCCATTAGCTATTCTTAAATTGTTAATTAAGAACTGGTATTGGTTTATTATTTGTACAGGAATTGGATTATACCTTGCACGTTTCTATATTGGTCATACATTGCCTGTTTACGAGACTACTGCCACATTATTGATTAATGATTCGGAGAACAGATCAATGGTTGATAATACAGAACTTCTTCAGGGTTTGGGTCTTCCAGGAGGGATGCAGAACATTGAAAACCAGATGATGATACTCAGATCAAGAGATTTGACTGAGCGCACATTAGAAGAACTTCCTTTTGAAATAGAATATTATATAAAAACTTTTAGAAATAAATTGCCTGTTTATCCAGATGCTCCTGTAAGAATAATTTCTGAAACACAGAACCCTCTTCCAAAAAACATTGAATTCCTGATAACATATATTAACGATAGCTCTTTCAATCTTACGACTGATTCTAAGTCTTACAAAATTAACAAAACCTCTTCATTCGGTGAATTAATTGAAATGGAAAATGGAGCTTTCAGTATTGAATGCAGAGATCAGGAATGGTTTGTGAAAAACAGAGAACTTCAACTTTGTTTTATAATTCATGATATCAATAGGTTAGTCAGAGGATATGCTAATCGTATAAATGTTGAATTAGTATCCAGGGGAGCATCAATTTTGAGAATTAGTTTAAACGGTACCAATCCAGCAAAAGATGCTGATTTTATTAATAAACATCTGGAAGGATTCCAAAGAATTTCACTTGACACAAAAAATACTGAAGCAGACCGAAGAATTCAATTTATAGATAACCAACTTAATTGGATTACAGATACACTTTCAACAACAGAAAATAAGCTTCAACAGTTTCGTTCAGCATATCAGGTTATGGATCTGTCTGCTCAGGGACAATCTATTATTGAGCAGGTAAATTTACTTGAAAACGAGAAAGCCCGGCTTAACCTTGAAGCAAACTATTATGACTATCTTGCTGATTATCTGCAGAAAGAGGCTTCAGATGAGATGCCAATGGTACCTATCACTATGGGTATTACAGATCCGGGACTGACCCGGCTTGTCGAAGAGCTGGCAACTTCGCAGAGTCAGTTGTCAACAACGGGAGCTGGTGAATTGAATCCGTTACAGAGAAACCTTCAGCAAAGAGTTCGCAGCACAAAAGATGCTTTAAGCGAAACTCTAAATGGTCTCAGAAGAGCAAATAGTCTTGCCAGATCTGAAAATCAACAGCGGATCAATCGGATTAATGCTCAGGCCAGCGCTCTGCCTGTTACTGAAAGGCAACTTCTTGGAATTGAACGTAAGTTTAAACTAAATGATGAATTATATACTTTTCTTCTGCAAACAAGAGCTGAACAGCAGATGCAAAAATCATCAAACAGGGCAGACAGTCAGATTATAGACAAAGCTAATGAACGTTTCAGTTCCAGAATATCCCCAGATCCGATGAAAGCAAATTTTGCAGGATTGTTTGCAGGTTTTGCCATACCTTTCCTGATAATATTATCTAATTACGTTTTTAGCAGGAAACTAAAGGATGAAGATATAAAAAGGATAACTGATATGCCTGTTGTGGGTAATATCCCTCATAATGAATCAAAAATAAATACTGTTGTATTCGATAATCCTAGTTCATCCATTGCTGAAGCTTTTCGTATATTAAGATCCCGCATGCAGTTTCTAACAAAAGAAGCACTTTCTTCAGTTATTCTTGTAACATCTTCAATGCCTGAAGATGGTAAGACTTTTATAGCTATAAATCTTGCATCAGTTTATAGTATGCTCGATAAGAAAACTGTACTTATTGGATTTGATCTAAGAAAACCTAAGATTTTTCAGGATTTCAAATTAAGTAATGAAAAAGGTGTAACAACTTGGCTGATAGGGAAGGACAGGTTAGAGGATATAATTCAGAAGACTCATTACGACAATCTATCAGTGATATCTGCAGGTCCTGTACCTCCCAATCCATCAGAACTTACCGCACTTGATAAAACAAAAGAACTAATAAGCTTACTAAAAAAGGAGTATGAATATATAATTATTGACTCTTCTCCGGTTGGAGTTGTATCAGATACATATCACCTTGCTTCTATTTCTGACTCCTGCCTTTTGATAGTCAGACCAAAAAAAACTTTAAAAGATATTTTGCAGAAAACAGTCTATGAGATTTATGAAAGTGGTACAAAGAGCGTAAGTATGGTGATAAATGATCTAAGATCAGGCAGCATTTATTATGGTTACGGAGAAAAATACGGATACATCAATAATGATAAGCAGAAAAAGCGTCTTTTTAGAAGGATAAGGAAATGAAGTAACAAAATTAATAATTAGTTAATCTATACCTTTTTTAGGACCTCATAGTTAATATTCCTAAGTTTTCTTATCGGCTTTATTTAGAATGAGTGTTTTTGACAAAATAAACAGCCTCAGACTTAAACCTGAGGGTTTGTTCCTGTCAGAATCTATTTCAAAGGACCTCTCCGGTAAATCTGTGCGCGGTGGTATAATAACTTTAGGTTCTACCGCGTTTTTGTTCGTGACAAATATAGGTCGGACAGTTGTTCTGGCCAGGCTATTAACCCCTGAAGATTTCGGAATTATTGGTATGGTGGCTGTTTTCATAAACTTTATTTCTATTTTCAAAGATGCCGGATTATCTATGGCTACCGTACAAAAAGATAATATAAGTAATGAACAGATCAGCAAGTTGGCATGGCTGAATTTATTGATTACGGTTTCATTGGGTTTGGTAATAATTTTAGCTTCTCCATTGGTTGCCATGTTCTATAATAAACAAGAACTTACCTTCGTAACTATAGCTTTATCATTTTCCTTTATAATTGAAGGATTCACAATACAACATCGTGCTTTACTTCAGCGTCATATGCGATTTGACAGTCTCAATATTGTAACTATAACATCATCATTAGCCGGTATTTTTGCCTCAATTTTTTTATCTATAATGGGATGGCGATATTGGGCGCTGGTTTCAGGAACCATATTTACCTCAGTATGTGCAGTTTTCCTGACTTATTATTTTTGTCCATGGATACCTAAAAGAAATTCAAATGAAGCGAATGTTAAAAGCATGTTTAATTTCGGATTAAACCTGACGACAAGTTCGGTTGTTAATTTTTTCGCAAGACAGGCAGATAAAATTATAATAGGTAAAATAGTTGGTGCAGTACAACTTGGACTATATGATAAAGCATATCAATTATTTCGAATGCCTACTGCTAATATTCTTTCGCCCATAAGAAATGTGGCTATGCCTGCTCTAAGTTCGATTCAAAAGGAGAAAGAACAATATTTGAAGTATTATAAAAGTATTATATTATTAACTGCAACTTTTGTTTTTCCACTGTCGGTCTATTTTTACATTGAAGCTGATTTCATAATAAATTTAATTTTAGGCAATCAGTGGCTTGGAGCAATACCGATATTTAAATTGCTTGCCATTGGAGGTTTAATACAGCCTATTACTGGCCAGAGTGGTATTGTCATGTTGAGTACAGGGAACACAAAACGCTACCTGCACTGGCAGATTTTTTATTCTACATGTCTTGTAATTTCATTTATAATTGGAATTAGATTTGGAGTAACCGGACTCGCAACTGCATATGCGATTGCTGAGTTTATTTTATTTCTGCCTGGTTTGTTACATAACTACAAGAACACACCGGTAAAACCGCTTATTGTACTTAATGAACTTATCATTCCAATTTTAGTATCGTTGTTTGCAGCATTCACCCTGCTTGCAGCCAGGTCTATATTTAAAACTGAAGATATAATAATACATATTTCTTACGCAATTTTATTTTTTTCTCTTTATTCTGTCATTACATGGCAAAGAAAAGATTTTCGACATACAATACAACTAATGGTAAGTAAAATCAGTTCAGACTAAATCAATGGTTAATAATTTTACTAAAATCGTAAAAAAAGCATTAATTCTAACAGAAGTTTTTCCTCCGGCATTTAATCCAAGAATTGGATATCTAGTTAAATACCTGCCTTCTTATGATTGGCAGGCTGACATTATTACTCAGAATACCTTTAAAGATAACAATTTTAAATATCTGATCGGCAATAATAAGATAATACGGGTTGATGTAACAAATATGGATACACCAATCGGGTACATAGAGAAAATATGGAGGCTTATTAATAGAAAAAGGCACTTCAGAAATAACAAAAAGCCATTTATAAGAGCCATTGAATCATCTTTAATCAAAGAAGATTATTCGGTTATTTTTATTTCCGTTTCATGGAATATGTTTGTTCTAGAAGCAGCATATGTAGTTGCAAAAAAATGGAGCTTGCCTCTTATCGTTGACCTTAGAGATATACATGAGCAGAAACCTTCTATGATTAATCATAGCAGAAATCTAAGATCTGTCTTGTTTCAATATTTGGATCAAACCTTTTACAAAATGGTTATAAGGTTGAGGAATAACATTGTCAGTAAGGCAGATGCTGTAATTTCAGTATCACCATGGCATGTGGGATATCTTTCAAAACTAAATAAAAATGTATTTTTAATTTACAATGGTTATGATCCGAAATTGTTCTTTCCAGGAATACCTGTCAGAACCAACAAGTTCCTAATTACATATACCGGCATTGTAAATTCGGAAGATCAACAGGATCCGGGATTATTGTTTCAAGCAGTGAAAAAGTTGGATGAGCAGGATATGTTTACTGAAGATTTATTCAGGATTCAATTTTATACACCTAAAAAATTCAGAAAATATATTGAAGAAAACAAGCTTTATCCAAGAGTTAAGAAGTACATCGATTTTTTTGATTATGTAGATTATCAGGATGTCCCCCGTATCTTAAATTATTCCTCTATATGTCTTGTATTGACTAATATATCAAACAAAGATGGCCCCCGGGGGGTCTTAACAACCAAATTTTTCGAGTACCTTGGAGTTGAAAGACCTGTTCTGTGTGTCAGAAGTGATGAAGATATTCTGGAGGATACAATACGAAAGTTAAATATAGGTATTGCAGCTCGTACCGTTAATGATGCTGAAAATTTTATCAAAGAAAAATGGTATGAATGGAAGGATAAAGGATATACAACTGCTAACGTGACTAAAAATTATAAATATCAGTTCTCTCGTGAATATCAGGCCAATCAATTTGTAGAAATTTTAAATCAAGTTTCGAATTTATAAAATGCTATCTTATAAAAAAGTAAGGTTGATTAACAATGTTTATTTATTTGTTTAGATTAATTCGTTCTTAATATATAATTATCACTAATATACCTATTTATATTACTGATGTGTTTTTCTTAGCGAGGCAAATTCTTGTTACCTTTTCTCTCAGCCAGAAATGAACTTTTAACTATCAATTAAATGTCTGTATTTAGT
>JAGODU010000155.1 GCA_017998095.1 Prolixibacteraceae bacterium
GTCTATCATATCTGGTGTAATTATCTGTATCTACCCACACATCGCTTTGCTTTGCCATACTTGGAATATCAGGCTGCACCCAAATTTGAGGAACACTTAAAACTACCTGTTCGCTAAAAGTTACTGTAGGAAACATAGATAGGTCTATCCCATCATCCGTAATCTTGAATATAGTTGATTCACCAGTAACACTGTGTCTGTAATCAATATAAAATCCATCGGTTGCCTTGTATATAAATGTCTTTCCGCTGTCTTCAGTATTTCCTGTGCCTGTACCAAGAATTAGCTGTGGAGTATAATTTACACCGTCATGAACAAAAGCGAATTGTGATTTAATTAATTCATTGTACTCATAAATCATTACTGGATAGTCGGTAACATTTGTTGTTGTACCTTTAAAAGTATCATCAAGCCAATACAAATAATTGTTATATCTGTCCTTTACCTGCTCGTTTGTGCTTCCGTCAGTTGATGCTGTTATGAACTGAATGTACTGATCAAAAATTCTTAGATAGTTCATATCAGAAGTGTTGCTTTGTAAATAGTTTTGAACCTTTGTCGAGGTTTCCAGATGGTCAACTGTAAGCTGGGCAATATATGCTGTTTCCGCAGCTAGGGTTTGTGTTATAGATGTATTTGAAATTGTAACATCAAACTCCGCCTCAAGTGCTTCAATCATAGTTGCCGACAACATTCCGTCAAAAATATACCTGCCTGTAGCTGCATCAAAGTACAATTTGTTTGTCCAGTTTTCTCCCGTTCCATCGCCGGTCTGAAGTGCGAATATATCGGAGTTGAAAACACCCCTTGCCATTTTGTCACTTCTTATACTTTCAAAACCATTGTCCGGGCTTATTCTGATTCCGTGATAAATCTTGTCCTTCGCCACTGTGTCCCGTCTTATCTTGGTAACTGAGTCTGTTAATATTTCTATACTGTTTGCTATTTCAAGGGAAGTGTTTAATAACCTCACGGGGTTATATGTCCTCTTTATAACCTTATTTGTTACATCAAGACTGATAACTTCATCAATTATTCTTATGGTGTCTCCTTCCTCAATAACTTCAAGGTCACTAAATTCTTTGAACGAAGGATGACTCTTAAGTTCCACAATATCTACGGCATAATATGTTAGCCCTTTCCGCCTGTCTATTATTTTCTTAACACCGGTAAGATTTTTCCCAAACCTTGCCTGAAAGCCACGATCCTGTCCAAGTGTGTTTTTTAAGCTGATCTTAAATCCGTCAAAATCAAGCTCTGAATTGGTGTGATAGGCAAGAAGCTGCAATAGTCCTAATTTGTTTGTTTCTTCATGGACTGCAAATGTAGTAATTCCCGCTGGCTCTACAGTTCCGACAGTAAAGTTGGTATCTGTTAAAATATCTGTTAAAATTTGTGTTGGAGTACCATCATAAGTATAGAATTCTTTTTCTTCTTCAATCAGCCTATATGTTACATGCTCACATTCAATTCTGTAGGTGACTGAATCAGAGTGAATTTGCTCTATATATGCAATGTCAAAATATGACTTGTCAACAGCAATATAGCCTTCCGACTTGAAGTATTCACATTTTAAACTATCTTCCAACACTTCAAATTTAAGAATAAACTCTCCATTAATCTTCCTTGTTATTTCTATTGAATCTTCAATTATTATGTCATCAAGGTATGCAAGCTTTGCGTTTGTGTTTTTGCTATATAAAGTTATCAAAGTATGCACCTCCTAAATGTATGTGTCTTGGAATTTCACTGTCATATTAGAAACAGAACCAGTAACAGTTATTGTGTTATTCCCAGGCTTAAGTTTTATGAAATTTCCAGAATGCTTTGATATCCCGCTAACCTTTGCATCTGAATATACAAGCATTTTTTTACTGTCAACATTCAACTTTCCAGTCATTCCGGTCAATGTAAACAAATAGTCTGATGATGAAACAGTTACATTTCCTGTACCTGTAATAGTTATTATAGTTTCAGCCTCATAGGTTCCTTGATTATTTACAACCATTGTGGATGGGTTGTCAAAGGATAGTGTCTTTAAACCTCCATATTGAAACGGTTCTGTCTCAAATGTTATATTGAATTCATCCCATGCCTGTTCTATTGCTAATGAAATGTCACTGATTGTTTTTACAACTTTATAAGCTTTATCATTCTCATAGTCGAGCACCAAGTCTCCTGTAGAAGATAACCATGATGCTATCTCTCTTGCTCTTTGCCGTCTTTCTATTATTGTCCCATTAGCCAATGAACATCTGAATTCAAGGATCTTGTTATTATATCCGCTTTCAAATACATACTCTCCGTCACATCCCATGACGTTTACTCTTTGTATTCTTTTAGCGGGTGATAGGGGATTGTTTATAGTTTTAATGACAAGCCCCTTAAATTCAGATGTATGTATTCCTCTAAAAGTAAAGCCCATCAAATTGCATACCCCCTGTCATTTCTTACTTGTAAGAGATACAGTTCTCTTGCTATATTTTTTATGTCGTTGTCATTTCTTACAATCATGCTTGCGATATTAAAAGTGTTTGTAACATTTGAACCAAGGTTACTTCCAAAGTTAGAACTACTCCTTAAATTCGCATCTATATCAAAGCTTGTCGGAATTGACCTGTTCATATCATCTTTAACTGAATTCATTGCCTTAGAGAAACCCTCGCCAAGGCCTAAGCTCATATTAGTTCCAATCCCTGCAAATACAGTAGAAGGGGATTGAATGCCTAAAACACCTTTTACATTAGATACTATTCCACCTACAAAACCACTGATTTTTTCCTTTATCCAACCCATCATGGAAGCAATACCATCCCATAGCCCAACAACTATATTTTTTCCTACTTCAACTATTGAAACAGCAGCCTTTCCAATACCTGAAATTATTGCTGTTACGATTTGGGGCAATGCAGCCACAAGTTGAGGTATTGCCTTAATTAAACCAAAAGCAAGCTGGACTATCAGCTCAACACCCATACCGATAATTGCAGGCAGGTTATTTGTAATGAAGTTGATAATGGTTGTTATGATTTGCGGCAGTGCTTCAATTAGAGCAGGTAGGGCATTAAGAAGTCCCTCTGCTAATCCCTTTATGATAGCGAAAGCTGCTTCTAAAACCATCTCCATATTCTCCATAAGACTTTGTACTATTGTTATTACAGCACTTACTGCTGCAGGAATTAATTCAGGTAATGCAAGTCCCATACCTTCAACAAGAGCGGTAATTAAAAGTACAGCCGTATCAATTAATAAAGGTAAGTTATTTATGAGTGTTTCAACAATTGTCATAACAGCGTCAACGGCAGCCGGTATAAGCTCTGGTAGAAGATTCAGGATTGTTTCAAATACCTGATTGAATAACTCTGTAACGGTACTAAGAAGCACCGGGAGAATATCTCCAATAGCTGATATTATTGCATCCATTGCAGCAGGCAGTGCGGTTACAATATTCTCCAAGACAGGCACAATGTTTTTAATAACTGCTTGAAATGCATCTACAAGATTATTGGTTAAATTTTTCATGTCTGCATCGGCATTGCCAAGACCTGCAGTAAAAGAACCAAGGGCTGCCTGCATGAGTCCGATTGAACCGGTTATTGTTTCAGTTGATTCCTTGGCAAAGTTGCCTGCATATTGCTCTGTATTTTCAAAGAACATCTGCATTGCTACTTCCGCTTTTTCTGCTTGTGTGGCAGATGCCCAAGTGAAATCAAGTCCTTTTGCAAGAGCATAAGCCTGAATGTTTGTGGCATTCATAGCAACACCTAAGTTATCCATCATGGTGAAGTTACCTTTAGCTGCACCCGCTACAGAATCAAGTGCCATTTGCATGTCAATGCCCATTACAGATGCCATATCGGCAGCTCGCTGCATGGCCTTCTCTGTAAGTTCCAAGCTCTTCTGTTGTTCAATCCCAGAACCTTGAAAGAGAGCACCCATCTTGTTGGCAGTAGCAAGATATTGACTTTGGGATACACCCATGTTTTTGTAGGCTTCCTCACCGGTTTTTTGAATTGATAAAGCATACTCTCCAAATACTGCTTCCGAGCCTCCAAGGTTCTGTTCTAATTCACCAAATTGCTGAATAATTTCCTTGCCAAGCTTTATTGTTGCTGCCCCAGCGGCTGCAGCTACAGAAGCCATAGCAGCACCGATGCCTTTAAGAACACCGCCTAATTTTTCAAATTTACTGCTTGCATTATCTGCAGATTTACCGGACTCTTCTAACTCCTTACCAAGTTTATCGGCTTCTTCAGCAGATTCTTCAAGCTCTTTTTCCATGTTATTAAGTTCTGCTTTAGCATTGTTAAGCTGGATAGCCCAATTCTTAGTTCTTCGGTCATTTTCACCAAAGCTCTCGGAGGCATTCTTAAGGGCAGCCTCAAGGGCACTAATTTTATCCTTTTGAGCATCAATTTCTTTGTTAAGAGCATTGTTCCTTGCTGTTATAGCCTGTATTGATTTATCCTGTTTATCAAACTGAGATGATACTAAATTCATTTCAGAACCTAAAACCTTGAATGATTGGTTTATATCGCTTAAAGCTTTCTTAAATTCTCGTTCGCCTTCAATGCCAATCTTGAGACCAAAGTTATCTGCCATACTTCCACCTCCTTGTTTTTGAGCATAAAAAAGACACCCTTGTTAGAGTGCCATTGACTTGTTATTATGCAATAGATAATTAAATAATTAATGTTCTCCTCTTGCTATTCTTTTACAATTTTGTCTGTCTTCCTTGAGTTCTTGTAGTTTTTTAGGGTTATGTGTAATATTTAATAATGGACAGTATTGTTTTATCAAATTTGCTTCTATATTGAAATCACCTTCATATTTTACTATGCTGACTTCAATATTATCATTCAACCAATCTATTATTTTCATCTTATCATCTTGGGAAAATCTATAATTATTCTGGTTAGCCAATCCTATCAAATGCCCATGCATTGGTTTGTAGCCTAATGCACAACCAATGCTTCTAAAAAAAGTTCCCGGTCCAATGTGTTCAAGTTCTTCTTTCATACGACTTCTTAAGGTTGTAGTTGCCTTGCCAATATAAATATACTTAATTTTCCTACTATCAAGAATATTTTGGTATCTATCCGGAAGCTTTGAGTTTTCTTTTAATCTTATGCAATATAGCCCACTGCTGTCCAAAGTTTCATCATCTAAATCTGAAAGATTTTTAAAATTATCATCAAATTCCATAATAGCATTCTCCTTGATATTATTTTGTTAATATGTGTATATTATTCGCCAAAAGGTATGCCTCCGCTTCGTGTATTTCCTGCTGAAAAACATTTGTCATGTTCTTCGACTGTCGTTAATTGAAGAAGGTTATATTTTTCTGCCCATTGTAGTGTTTCCTGCCATCGCTCCTGTTTGTCATTATCGTTTGAAAACACCCATCCAGCTAGTATTAATGGAGTTGGTGGACCACCTGCACTATGCACATCAGAAACTTTAGATGGCAGTTTTATTCCTGTTAAAGTCTCATATGCTTTGCATAAATCTTTAAATATTTCATTCCACCTAATGGGAAATGGACAAATAAAATTTTGATTCATCGTACTTTCTCCTTGACTGAATTATTATTTCAAATTTTAGCTTTAAGTTTTATGATGTTGCCTGGAAGGGCTTCAAATAGACTAGGATAATGGCCACATCTTGCTCTAATCTGATTGTATTCGGCTTTAGTACCATCTTTTTTTAAATACAATCCTCTTAAATAGATTTCATCCGCGAGGTCTGACGCATGCATTATTTTATCATCTGTTTCGCTCAATACAATCTTCATAGCCTCATGCAGCTTATATTTGGTTTCTTTATATTGATTGTATTCATTTAGTTTAGTTAATTGTATTGCATCTTTTGCTCTAATAATAAGGTAAGAAGGTTCATTATTTTTAAGTAATATCACTTGTCCATTTTCATCGACTAAATCAAGCACATCTTCCGGTGATTCCAATATTTTATTATAAGGAATCAATGTTTCAAAATTAATTGACATCTTTTCACCCCAAAAATCTCGTATTTTTCTAAAATTACAATAACACATTCGTAAACAAATGTCAAACAAATTCATACAAATATGTTATTTTTGTATGAATTTTGGTGTATTAAGTGTTAGATACCAATAGGTATCACTTCATCAATAAACAACTCAACTTTAGGCTTAGCCAATCCCATAAACTGTTTGTGTATTTCCCACTGATCCAAGAGATCTCCTATTGCCATAAGCCACACATCCTCCTCATTCCTACAAAGCTGTGTAACTCCATAATAAATGAGTCGAGCAAACAACTCTTCATCGCTTACTCGACTACCTCGTTTTTTGATTCAGTTTCCTCTGACTCAATATATCTTTTAGTTCCTTTAAACATTGCCTCAATAATAGCTCCTTTGTATGTTGATAATTCAAGTGGAGAGGTAAGTATCTCAACATCCTCTTCCTTAAGGAGTTCTTTTATATCATCCTTATTCTGCAGATTATGAATCAACAAACTCTGATTTGCAAGTAAGGTGATAAGCCATACAATCTCGTCAAGAGCCATTTCAAAGTTCTCTGATTTCATAAGTTTTTCACCAAGATTTTCAAGACCTCCATACCTTTTAGCAATTTCCTTAGTAGCTCTTGTAGTCAATATAAGGGTATAGTCAACTTCACCTATTGTAATCTTGCTGCTTCTTTCATCATTCATTTTACAATACCTCCTATGGTGTAACAGTAAATTCAGGCTCATAAACTTCAGTAAACCAGCTGGTTATAGTTGATGCTATAACTCCTGTATCGTCCTCATTTACTTCTGCTTTCCATGGATGATTATCATTATCATCTACTTTATTTCTTCTCATAACAGTGCCTTCAATGGTAGGTGTCTGAAAGGTTATGCTGTCTCCCTTAGTCTGAAGATTAGTTGCAGGTATTCCGAATTTAACCTTGTAAAGCCAGAAATATCTGTATTTTCCGTTAGCTTTCTTTGCCCTGAATCCTATTGCAACAGGCTCACCTCCATCTTCACTTGTAGATATTAACACCTTATTATCATCAATCTTAGCCCCGGTCAAATCACCTGCAGCAGTAGAACCAATATCATCAATTCCAAGTGAAAGTTTGCCATTTTTAAATTCCTTAACTACAACAGCAGCACCATCATCTGCATAAAGAATTGCCTCCGCAAGTTCGATTGATAAATCAGCTTTTATTGCTTTTGCAAGTTTTACCGGCTCTGCATATGTTTCTATCTCGTCAGTGTCTTCTGTAATCTTTGAATAATATAAACTATCAAGTCCTATTGTTGCCATTTTTATCCCTCCAATTTATATAATTTTGCCACATCAATGGCATAATGGTGAAAGCCGGTATCATCTTCATGACCGATGTACCGGCGGTCTGTTATGGTAAAGTCTGCACTCAATAGAGAGCAGACAATTGTTTTTTTAAGTTGTGTATAATTGCCTTTAACAAAAAGGGACAGCCTTGCTTCCTGTATTTCATATCCCGGTTCATTATCTCCATGCAGCTCAAAAGTATCTACAAGGGGAGTAATAACCATATATTTATTAGGGGGAGTATCTGAAAACACTCCTGTCTCTATTGGAACTAAAGGTGAAATAAGGGTAATTAATTCTTCCAACATACTCATAAGTTTTCTACCTCCTTGTCAAAGGCCTCTATCATGGCATTAATACATGCCTTCCTACTTGCTGATTTAGCGGGTTTTAGAAAGGGTTTAGGTGGCTGCCCGCTTTTACCGTATTCCAAAACACCGGCAATCATTGAATTGCTTTTTCCATCAGAGCGAGGCTCGGAAAAACCAACTTTGACATTAGAATTACCATTCTTATCAATAAGAGCAGGGGAGACACCAAGGGCAGAAACAAGTTCCCCGGTGGAACGACTTTTTCCTTTTATATTAGTGCCAATAATACTTTGTAAATTAGACTTAACCTTCTCTTTTACAACTTTGCCACCGGCTTCAAGGACCTTAGGAATTATTTCATCTGTCTTATCACCAAGCTTTGAAATCTTTAGAAGAAAATCTTCAGGCATTTTCATAACAGCCTTAGCCACTTGGCTTCACCTCCTTTGCGAGTACCTCAATATACATTTTTCGATTTTTAATATTCTCAACCGAAATTATCTCAAAACGTTCATCTTTTGTTACAATAATCATATCAGGTGTAACTGTAGCACCGGGAATACATCGAAATCTAAAAAGGTCGGTAGCAACTGAGAAGGTTGCTCTGTTAGCCCACTTCTCAGTTCCATGACGTTTCTCTCTATAAGCTCGAACTGAAACAATAATAACGTCAGCTTCAGTAGAAAAACCCTCAGAATCTTTGACAGTTACCTTCTGTAATATGTCAATAAAGGTATTCATTTTACCAAAGCTCATACTACACCTTCCAATCTCTGTCCAACCGTAAGAGCAGGTTTACCGTATTCCATACCTGCTCTGCGGCTTGAACATTATCTGAGTAAAAACCTCCAGTGCTCCCATCCCTTGATTCATAGAAGTGGGAAGACAACATAATCACCGCTTGTTCAGTAGTTGGAGGCATTTGATTATCTGCATAAAAGTTTTCTGAAAGATGCTGATAGCTCTCAGCGTACTTTACAGCGGCGGTAATATATAACTGCAAGAGTTCATCATCTTCACTGTGCTCGAGAATAAGATTTGCTTTGACTTTTTCTAATAGTGTCATTATTAACCACCGCCTTTCATCAGTTTTCTATAATAACCATACAAGTGGTTTCGCTATACCCAGAAGCCCATAGAGTGAAGATTTTTGGTGTATCAATAATTTCATCACACTTAAGCCACATTACAATATCGCCGGCAGATCCTCCAACTGAAGCAGCCTCTGTTACATCATCAGATGTAAGCTGATAACCGTTGTATTTTACTGCTGTAATATCAGGTAGCCCTGTTGTAATATTCATGCCAATCCACTTATGTGTACCTTGTTCCAGATTGGAACTGGGGAATGCTACAAGTTCATCAACATCTACAGACACAGTAATAACGTCATCTTCAATTGAAATATCTGTAACCTTGCTTTGATTTGCAATAAGTTCTTCACCGGAGGGTGTCGAAATTTTTGCTACAGAAACATTCCATGTATCTGTTTCCATATATCCTACGTCTTTAAGTTTTAGAAGAAGTTCGTTAAAGTTATCTTTTAAACCTGCTACAGTAGTTGCAGTGCTTGCAGCTTGGTTTTTAGCTGCAGGAAGCCCCGTTACTGAGGCTCCTTTCTTAATTTCAAGAGTACCGCCTATGACGGTTTTATCTCCGCCTTGCTCTGTA
>JAGODU010000156.1 GCA_017998095.1 Prolixibacteraceae bacterium
ACTGGCTCTGGAGATCAAAAACCTGGCTCAGAACAAAAGCCTCAACTTCTGGCCCATTGCCGTCAAGGGAGCGGACATGGATATGCTCGCCCGGATCGCAGCTGACAAGCAGGAAGGATCCTTGCCTCCCATGACCCTGGAGGGATTGGAATTTGTCAAGCTTTTTACCTGGCTGTCCGACAGCTTTAAAATCATCAGCAACAGTAAAGAAGGCAAAAAAACCGACATCTCCCCTACCAAGGAAAACAACCCTTTTCAATTTGCAGTGTGAGCAGGATCAGTGAAAACTATGGAAAACCGTGACCTACATACCTTAGCCCCGGAAACCAGACACCACACACCCTAAACCTGAAGAGTGTCTAAAGATGATCAGGATGGTTTGAATTAAATACTTAATGTTATGGCTAAACCGAATATATTCATGAGATTAATCCTCTGGTTGTCGAACACAAATTACACGATCTACAACAACTGTAGCGACAACATAAAAGGAAAAAGGATCGCGTTATCACTCTTTGTTCTGGTCACTGGAGTAATATCCGGAATTAGCGGATCCTATTTAATTCGAACCATATTTTCTGATTTTAATGAAGTTTCTCAAAACTATGAAGTTTCTCTTGTCACTTGGTTGTTGTCCCTTATGATTGGAGTCATTTGGATGACTTGTATTATGTTAATGGATAGAACTATCATTGCCTCCAGAAGCAGACTTACCGCCTTATTAAGAATTCCACTTGCACTTACTATTGGTTTTATTGTTGCTAAACCCGTTGAAGTTCAATTATTCTCTAAAACAATCAATAAAAGTCTTATGGAAGAAAGCCAGGTCGAAAACAAGGATCACTATGATAGATACACCAGGACATTAGACAATCTTGAAAATGACATCATTAATTTAAAGAGAAGCATTACCGAACATAAAAAGAAAATGGTAGACTGGCAATCTGTTATGGAAGCAGAAGTAGTTGGCAGAGTCCAACAAGGGCGCACCGGAATCGCAGGAACAGGTCCCGCATGGGAAGCTGCCAACAAAAATTATAACTTACACAAAGACCTTTGTGCTGCAGAAGAAATTGAACTCGAGCAGCTTCTGTTAAATCAAAACACTGTAAAAGAGGAAGCAAAAAATACTTTAAAAAGCGAGGTCATCCGACAATCTTTTGATTTTGTTACACAGTACAAAAAATTGCAAGAACTTCAGAAAGAAGATAAATCACTTAATCTCTTAGCATTGGGTCTTACAGCCTTATTTATTCTCATTGAATTAATTCCGGCAATTATGAAATTAACCAATGAAAAAGACAGTTATGACCACATGGAATTGTCTTTTGAAACTTTAAACGCACAAACAATTAATGCCATGACAAATTTTCATATGGCTGAAATTGAGAAAAATTTAAAAAATCAATCAGTTATTAACGATGAAAGTTTACCATGCAATATTATTCCACAAATAATAAAGAGTCTTCAAAAATAGGAATACACAGTTTATGATATATTGTGAATATTGTAAAAAAAGAATAACCGGCCAATATATTACTGATTCATGGGGTTTACACTTTCATCAAAGTTGTCTTGCTAAATGTCATATCTGCGGTAGTTGTAATAGAAATATATTTGGTCCAATGTTGTCAGAAGCTATCCTTTTGAAAGATAACAGGTATATATGCCATCAATGTATAAGAGAAGGTCTAATCCTTAAAGAAAGTCAAATGATGAAATGTGTAAAAGCAGTTTATTACTTTTTTAACCAGGCAGACATAATCTTACCAATAAACAATATCAGATATAAGCTTGTTGATGCGAATGTTTTACAAAATAAAGTAACCGGCTCCGTAACAAAATATAGTAAAAATTCAAATAATTCATACGAAATTAGCATGTTAGAAGGTCTGAATAAAACCATTTTCTGTGCAGTTCTTGCGCATGAATTGATGCATGTGCATATTTATGAAAAAGAACTAATTCTTAACTCATTAGAAACAGAAGGATTATGTGAACTTGTTTCATATTTTACATATAAGAGAATAAATAATTCTATAGCTAAGCATCAAATAAATGTCATGGATTTGAATCCAGACCCAATTTATGGTCAAGGTTACAGATTAATGAAGGAAAAAGTGAAACCTTTTTCAAGTATTCAAGGTTACTTAAAAAGTCATTTCATCAACAAATAAACTTAATTTTAATGATATTATGGAAACAAAAAAGGTTGTCGTACAAGGAGGGGGAAGCAACTTATTTCAGGTTACACATTATAATGGGATTTTCTCCGTCTATAAGGTCAGCGTTGGCATAATCTTCAACAATTATCAATCTATTGGCAAAACCAGACGTTTTGAAGAGGCACTGAGCATCATCAGATCTTATAGTGGTCATGAGATAGAGTCCATTGATGCCTGGTAGCTTAAAAGCCGGCCCTATTGAAGCTGTTGTATAGTGCAGCCCATTTCAATTTCTTCAAATTTGTTCAATAATACATTTATATTATAAGGAATGCTTTCCGCAATAATTTGATTTGATTTATCATTTACTAATTGAGTAATGATTGGAAAATAATCATCATTCGTTTTAGAAATTAATGCTTTTAAAAAATTTTCTAGATCAGATATCGATAAATTGTCTTTAATGTTTTCTAGTTTAATCTCTCCATTACAATCAATGTCTTTGACATTTGTGTAATAGTCATTACACAGACCAATATCTATAAATTCATATACTCTTAAATCCATGAGAACTTCCCGAAAGAATAATTCAAGACCCTCATAATTATTCACGAGATCTTTGCCATCTCTATTAATATTGAATTTTGATATATATTCCCATTCATGGGGGAAAAAATTTTTGAATTCAATTTTGAAACCATTAGTAACTTTTTTAATATTGAATCCTAATTTCGTATTTAGGTAAGCCTTGTCGAATTTAGTTAAATTACAGATGGATTCTTTCATAACCTTATCTTGATAGTCCGAAGCTTCAATGATGTTGTTTTCGTTTTTCAGTGCAAAATCAATCACCATTAATCGATGAGTGAGTATCGAAGGTAATTTCTTAATTAAATAGTTTTTATTGATGTTATCTTTCGTTTGTGGAGAAGGTAACTTTCCTTTCTCCCAGTCTTTTGCATCAATGCTTAATCTGTCCTCCATAAATAGATTGAAAAGACTCAAGGCAATATTTGCAATACTGTCGTACAATCCTTTTTCGTCTTTCATTAAATTCAACAGTATAGACGTAACTGACAATCCTTTGAATATCCCCTCAGTTGGAATCGGTTTAAACATCTTCTTTTGTTTTTCACTTTCCTGGACGGTTTTAATAATATCTGGAAGTTTATCTTTGAGATCAAGTCTCAAGAAATCTTCACCGTTAGCTTTCGAAAACAGTAAATGATAAGGAATTCCTGTTTCATCTACTTCTTTTACTAATGAAGCAACCATAGCTCTTGGTAGGCTAGTAATTATGGGAGTGACGCAAAATCTGTTTTTTGCTTTAATATTTTTATAGAGATCAAGTCCGCTTTCTTCTGCCCAACTGCCATTTTCATTTTTATACAGAAGGTCAAGAAAAATTATTTCATAATTTTCTGATTCTTTAGGAATTTTTTCTTTTAAAACCTGGGTAAAAGGCTTGTCTTTTTCTGTTTCTATCAGATCAATTACATTAAAAAAAGGAGCCAACATGTCTTTCAATTTTGTACGATATGAGGGGTCATCTTCTACTACAAGTACTCTGTATGGATACTTGTTTGCCTGCTTAATTTTGTCCCCATTATCAACCCTTATCAGTAAACTGTTCAGCAAGCTACTGCAATTTTTTAAAATATCTGCTCTTGAAATAAAAGTATACTTATTAGGCAAGTCTGTCAGCAAATTACTGCCATCTAGGTAACCTAAACCTGAAATACAGTTCAGTGCATACCTGTCTTTTTCTTGTGAAGGGTTACTGCTATTAATTAATCCATTAATGTCGTGCAACAAGTAATTGATGTAACCCGTATCTGAAACTGCAAGTTTTTTAATCAGATGAAAGTGTGTGGGGGAATACTCTTTATATAAATCTGATAATATTCGTTCCTGTTCTCCGATAATGTCGAAAAATGGAAATGCCTCAACCATTCTTTTCAAATGAGGCCTTGTTTGTGCCAATAAATTTTTAAAAGGCAATGCTGAAAGGAAACGAATTTGAAGTATGTTTTTGTCTTTTACCAATCGATGGTTGAGTATATCTAGTGCGTATTCATAACCTTCGTCTAAATGTCCAGATTTCCAAAATAATTCAGGTGTGATAAAAAAGAAAATTTTGTCAACAGTTTCGTGTTTTCCATCCTTAATTTTGATCTCATTTTTAAAATCAATTTTATTAAATGTATCAAGGTCTTTAATTGTTTTAACCAGATAATACCTTTCTGCATTGCTAAAAACCGCATTATCTTTTCTTACACCACTTCTTCTCCCGTCTTTTTCGGAAAAAATGTTCCATAATTTTTTTGCCAGTACTTCAAGAAATTCGGCACTGTTTTTATTCGCTAATATGAAGACTTTAGTTGCCATATGTTACATCTAATGGTTATTAAAAACAATATTGGCTAATTTGAGAATCAGCAAATCCAGATCATTCAGTTCTACTGGTTTTTCTTTAGAACTATATGAGTATTTTGCAATGGATTTTGGAATCAAGTTCTCAGCAGATAATTCGAACTTGTCTTTAAGATAGCTTCCAACAATTTCAGAATACCTTACATTAATTACATTTTCATCAAGTGTACCATCTGATTTTAACATCTTGAAATCGGGGTTTAAAAATTGAGAATAAACCAATATTATAGGATCCTTACATTCCTTTTTAATTTCATCAATCACATTGAAGCCAGAATCCCATTCGACATGGTGAGTGTCAGCCAAATTTAAGTCAATAATAAAAATTTTGTAAATATCACCATCAGTATTCCTCAAAGAAACACCTTCTAATCCCGGTTTAAAATCGATATCAAGAAACCTGGAAACATCAATTGAGTGCCTGTTATTGCCTGAAAGAATTGCGTTTTTCAACAGCTTTACACGTTCCTGATTTTCAATCCAAAGCGTTTTATAACGTGTAAAATCGTTGTTTTTCAAAGCACTTTCCAAAAGTATGCCCGGCAATACTTTGCTTACCAAACCACGAACATATTCAAAATAATCGTTATAAATTGCAACTCTGCTTTCATCCGACATCAAAGGGTTCATCAAAACACTTCTCAATAATACAAGCTTATAGTTTTGAGATTTTAATTGTTCAATGTTTGGTTCAATATTAAATTTCTTCAGAAACAGATTAATTTGTTTCGCATAACCCGGATTACTTTCACTTTCGGCATATTCAAGGTCAGTTTTTGATACAATAAACTTATAATCATTGAGGGTTTTGTTGCTCTCGGCGCTCATTTCCGAATAAAGACGTTCGTTAAGTTTGTTTAAGAGGGCGGGGGTCAGATTAATACCATCTACTCCAATAGCATAGCATACTATGTTCGTCAGGGAGTCGTACAAAGGATGTATTTGTATGGATAAAAGGTGTTTATTTTCGTCAATCCCAATATTTTGATCTCTTGTAAAACGATTCATGCCATTAATGAATGCTTTTGCATTTTTGAATGTTTGTGCCATAATCTGACCATAACCCATATTGTTGTTAGGGATTACCTTTGATGATAAGTAACAGGCCAGAGCAGCAGCGCCTGAACGGGAACCTTCCAAAGAACTTCCTCCTAAATAGAGTTTTGATGGATCGTTTTCCATGCTTTCTATTGAAGATAGATATGGCGCTTTTTTCTCAATAAATGTCTTTGTTCGGTTATCCCTATATAGAATTGATCCGACTGAATAGGGAACATATCCCATTTTATGCGGGTCAACGGTAATTGTATCGGCATAACAAAAGCTTTTGAAATCATCAAGGCTTTTTGTTAACCATTCAGCTATTTCAGGGAATCTTTGACATTCCTCTACTTTTACGAAATCTTCATCCGGTTTATTAAATATTGAAGCGTAGTATCCACCATAGGCAGCATCAATGTGCAGCCAAAAACCTTTACCAGTTATTTCTCTTTCTTCTTTCACCTTAACGATATCTGAAACCGGATCAACTACACCTTCTTCTGTAGTACCCGCTACTGCTACAGCCATTATAATGGGGTTTGGTTCATTGATAAGTCGATGAAAATCTTCAATATCTATTTTAAAATTCTGATCGACTTTGACATATTTTATATGCCCGCTTCCCAAACCCACGATATCCATTGCTTTTTCCCAACTGTAATGACGCGATTGGGGAACTAAAAGATATGGCAAATCCAGTTTTTCATCCAATTCAATTTCAATGGCTTTATGGATACCATAAACACCCAGAACGCGAACAGTGCATTTATTTAATTCAGATGTAAAGACACTTTTTTCAAATTTTTCTTTCTTTTCGCTGGTTTCACTTGTCAAATATGGGGCTATCGCCATTTTAAAGTCCGAAAACAGGTTTAATATTTCATAAGAGGAAAGGTTAAAAAGCTGTGAGAGTGAAGAGGATGAGAAAGAATTTTCCTTAACTGCTAGGTCTCCAATCACACCAGTTATTGTAGTCCAGTTGTCTTTCTGTGAAATCCTATTCAAAAACAGCTTTAAAGATACGGGGAAATATTTAACGTTTCTGGCTGTCCACAACGCTTCGATATTCGCAGCTGTGCCACCACCGGTAAGATGGCCTGTTGAGTTTATTTTGGATGAGCCAAGACCTTCATTTACTGCTATGACATTTGAAGAAAAATACTCAAAAGGCGGAAATTGAAACATCTCGCAAAGATACTTTATGAAGTATAATTCCTTTTCTGTAGTAATTGGAGAACATTCACCGACAATATTGTTTTGATTGTAGAGCTGACCTACCATAAAACCAAGCAAGGAAGGAATGTTAAGATCGGAAATCATGTGCCCCAGGTACCTGGGATTATGAAAAGGAACACTTTGTTTCATATCACCAAGGAGAATATCCAACTCCCTCTCAAGCGTATTCAGTGTCTCTTTCCATTGTGCTTCTTCTTTGTCAACAGGTTCAATCAACCTTTTCTTACGTGGGTGATAGTTCCGTCTCCATTGAATGATATCATTCAACAGAAATTCTACCATTTTACGAAATTCCAACTGGTTTTCGCTGTATGGGCCAAGAAACAATGCTTTGGGATCTGTTGACATATTTTATTATTTTATAACAAGCTTGGTCAATTCTAATATATTGCCAATCAAAACATCTTTATTAATAGGTAACTGAAGAATTCGGTATTTGTTTGCATCCATCAATATACAGGCTGGATTTCCGGGGTTAAACAGATGTTTGTATTTGTCGTAATCAACCAATGGATGGAACCAGCTAAGAAAAACAATTTTCTTTTTGGGGAATTCCCTGGTCATATTACCCATTGTTTTCATTTCCACAATGTCGTCATTATCATGATAAGCAAAAGAGATAATAATATCGGCAAACATTTCTTCATCTGTGTGTTGTAGGATATCACCCTTCTCAATTACTAAGTTTTTAAGTGGACCTGAAATCGGGTTATATGCATCCATAATCAATATCTTAAATGGGTTTTTAGACATGATTCCAAATATGATGACTTTTTTCTGTTTGAATATCGACCAATAATAACTTACATAAAGTTTTTCCCTCTATTCGAGTAGACTTATTTCCATGATTGTTTCTCTAACAATATCGAATATTTGATTAAACTCTCGAAGATCCATTCTTCTATAAACGACCTCGTCATTTTTATTCTTCATTACCTCATTTACATCTTCTTTTCGAGTTATTTCTTTTATGTACCTTTTGCTTGTTTTTAACACAATATGCCCACCTTGCTCCAGTTCCTTTCCAACATTCCATGCACATCCATTATCATTATTGATAAATAAAATAGTCTTTTTGTTTTTTATTTGGTTTACAATAAAATCCTTTAAGACATAGTCAGCATTAACATCGGATTTTGGTGAATATTGATTATCATATACTGTTTCTACAATACCATTGTTTCTTAGTTTTTTACCATAAGTTACAGTATCAGGCTTACTGAATCTGATAAGGTCTTTTGATTGCCAATAAAAAATTTTACTCGTGATATAACGTGCACGATCAATCGTCACTTTCTCTTTTTCATTCTGTGCATAAACTATATCCTTTTTGCTATGTCTAAGCAATTCAAGGAATACTTCATCATTAAAATGAAATTCTGTATTGACTATTTCTTTACAGAGATATAATAAAATAAATATATTGCACATATGGCCAGGCATAAGTTTTTCATCATCCTGGATAAAAAAATTAGTATCCGGTATTATAAAATCAAACTCTTTAAAAATATCTAAACTGTGAACTTTATTATTTAAATATTTAAAATTTGTTTTATGGATGCGTTTCTCTATACCCTCCAAAAGTTTATCCGAAGCATAATTCACTTTTGCATTAGGCAATTCGAACTTCTTACATGCGTTATAAACAGATTCTACCAATCTAAAATAGTTTTGCATGGTGAAATTTATGCCTTTGTATTCATCTATGCCTTCTTTGGTCCAAAGTGTTTCACATCCTGATCTGAGCGCTTTCCTGAGATTCTCGACTTTATTTGATGCCGTAAACATAATTACGGGCAATGATACATATTTTTGTTTTATTTTTTCTGCGACAATGTCTCCTGTGTATTGGTCTCCAAAATCGTGATACTCATCATCTCGACGCAGTCGAAGATCCAGTAAAATACAATCGGGTTGAAAATCCCTGATTCTAACTAAGATCATATTAATAAGATTATTGATGTCATCAGGGAAATAATTAAAAACTTGAAAATTATCCTTACTAAGGTTTAGTACCTCTCGAAGTATCTCAGACCAGCCTTTGGTTGCTTGATCGTCGATATAAAGAATTTTTCTATTACAAATATAAGCTTGATATTGTTTTACGAATTTTTTAATATTTTTAAGTAATGATTTGTCCTTAATATCTTTATATTTTTCTGAAACATAAATGAATTTTGCAATTAAGATTTCTTTATTTTCAATTCCGTTGAGAATATCATGATTGTTGCAACAAATTTGATCATGTGCAATTTTAAGCCTGTTGATCCCCCATATATTGGCAAATTTGTGGCGGAATACTTCCATATTAAATCCAGCGGCAAGATGTTTGCGAATACGCGAAAGATTATTGACCTCGTCAACAACAATATTTTTAATTTTATTCAGGTTAAATGGCAGGCGT